>NZ_JACCQC010000033.1:0-74189 GCF_015712225.1 Burkholderia sp. 9775_39
CTACACCTATTAAGTCGTCGGCAGCGTCAGATGGGTATAAGAGACAGGGCGGGGGCGGCGGCGGGTCGAACGACGCCATCTCCCACCGCTGGTACGCGGTGAGGGTGCCCACGCGATCGCTCGCCGAATCAGACATACGCGTCTTCCGCCTTGCCGCCGATCGCGATCTGGCCGCTCTCGGCGAGGTTGCGCACGATCTGCAGGATGCGGCGCTGCTGCGTCTCGACTTCGGACACGCGCACCGGGCCGCGCGCGTCGAGATCCTCGGCGAGCAGTTCGGCCGCGCGCTGCGACATGTTCGCGAGGAACTTCTGGCGCAACGCGGGCGGCGCGCCCTTCAGCGCGACGATCAGCGTTTCCGACTCGACTTCCTTGAGCACCATCTGGATCGCGCGGTCCTCGAGGTCGAGCAGGTTCTCGAACACGAACATCTGGTCGATGATCTTCTGCGCGAGATCGGCGTCGTACTGGCGCACGCTTTCGAGCACGCCTTCCTCGTGCACGCTCGTCATGAAGTTCAGGATCTCGGCCGCGGTGCGGATGCCGCCCATCGGGCTGCGCTTCAGGTTGTCGCTGCCGGACAGCAGGCCCGTCAGCACGTCGTCGAGTTCGCGCAGCGCGGCCGGCTGGATGCCGTCGAGCGTCGCGATCCGCAGCAGCACGTCGTTACGCAGCCGTTCGGTGAAGCACGACGCGATCTCCGAGGCCTGGTCGCGGTCGAGGTGCACGAGGATCGTCGCGATGATCTGCGGATGCTCGTTCTTGATCAGCTCGGCCACCGCGCCCGAATCCATCCACTTCAGGCCCTCGATGCCGCTCGTGTCGCTGCCCTGCAGGATGCGGTCGATCAGCACGCCGGCCTTGTCTTCGCCGAGCGCCTTCGTCAGCACCGAGCGGATGTACTCGCTCGAATCGAGCGACAGCGCGGTGTGCTGCTCGGCTTCCTTCACGAAGTCCTGCAGCACGTCCTCGACCTGCTCGCGCGTGACGTTCTTCAGCGCGGCCATCGCGGCGCCGATCTTCTGGACCTCGCGCGGCGCGAGGAACTTGAATACCTGCGCGGCCTCTTCCTCGCCGATCGACATCAGCAGCAGCGCGCTCTTGGTCAAGCCTTCAGCGTTCATCGGACACCCAGTTCTTCACGACGGTGGCGACGATCTTCGGATCCTGGCGGGCGATCGTGCGCGCGTAGTCGAGGTTGCGTTCGTAGCGGTTCTTCTCGTTTTCGAAGCCGAGCAGCAGCGGGTCCGGTTCCTCCGCCGCCTTGTCCGGCGCTGGCAGGCCGTCGAGCGCGACCGCGTCTTCCGGCGCCGCGAGCGCCGGCGCGGCCGGCTCGGGCGGCGGGAACGCGCGGCGCATCGCCGGGCGCACGAACATGAAGTACAGCGCCGCCGCGGCCGCCGCGATGCCGAGCCACTTCGCGGCTTCCTTCGCCATCGCGATCATGTCGGGCTGGCGCCACCACGGCAGGTCGGCGTACGGGTCGCTCACGGTCGAGAACGCGCTGTTCACGACGTTCACCGAGTCGCCGCGCTTCTCGTCGTAGCCCATCGCGTCCTTCACGAGCTGCTCGACCTGCGCGAGCTTCGCGGGCGGCAGCGGCTGCATCGTCACGTGGCCCTTCGCGTCGGCGACCGGCTGGTAGTTGACGACGACCGCGACCGACAGCCGCTTCACGCTGCCCATCGGCTGTTCGGTATGGCGGATCGTCTTGTCGAGCTCGTAGTTGGTCGTCTGGTCCTTGCGGTCGCTGACCGGCGTGGTCTGCGGCGCGTTTTGGCCGTTGCCGGCGACGATCGGCGCGGAGGCCGGCTGCGGCGGCGTGTTCGACAGCGCGCCCGGCACGCCCGACGCGCCGCCCTGCGCGAGCTCGGTCGCGCTGCTGGTCTGCTGGCTGCGGATCGCGGCTTGCTGCGGCGTGCCGTTCGGGCCGTAGCTTTCCGACGTCTGCTCGATCTTCGAGAAATCGAGATCGGCGCTGACCTGCGAGCGCGCGTTGCCGGCGCCGAAGATCGGCGCGAGGATCGCGTCGATGCGCTTCTGCGTGTTGTGCTCGACCTGCTGCACATACTTGAGCTGGCTCGCGTCGAGGCCGGAAGCGGACGCGGTCTGGGTCAGCAGGTTGCCGTCCTGGTCGACGATCGTCACGTTCTTGGCCGGCATGTCGGGCACGCCGGACGACACCATCCGCGTGATCGCCTGCACCTGGCCCTCGTCGAGCACGCGGCCCGGGTAGAGGTCGACGAACACCGACGCGCTCGGCGCTTCCTTGTCGCGCACGAACACCGACGGCTTCGGGATCGCGAGATGCACGCGCGCGCCGCGCACGGCGTTGATCGATTCGATGGTGCGCTGCAGCTCGCCTTCGAGCGCGCGCTGGTAGTTGATCTGCTCGGCGAACTGGCTGATGCCGAATTTCTGGTTGTCCATCAGCTCGAAGCCGACCGAGCCGCCCTTCGGCAGCCCCATCGCGGCGAGCTTCAGGCGCGTCTCGTGCACCTGGTTCGACGGCACGAGGATCGCGCCGCCGGCATCGGCGAACTTGTAGGGAACGTTTGCCTGCTGGAGCGCGGCGATGATCGCGCCGCCGTCGCGGTCCGACAGGTTGCTGTACAGCACGCGGTAGTCGGGCGCGCGGCTCCACAGCACGAGCGCGGTGATCGCGGCGATCGCGAACGCGACGGCGATCACGAACGGCAGCTTCGGGTTGCCCTTCATCCGCGAGATGCCGGGAATGCGTTCCGCGAAGCCGCCCAGCCCGAAGTCCGCGCCTGCGCCACCCGCGCCCGGCAACGCGGCGGCCGCGGCGGCGCCGGGCGCCGGGCTGAGGCCCGCGCGGGCGTCTGGGTTGATCAGCGAGTTGGCCTGCGAATCCATGCGTCGAGTTTCTCCGGAGCGGGACGACTGAGCTCGCTCGGACGAGCGGGCGGACAATGACACGATGCGATTATCGTGACCGGGGGCGCACTCCGATCGACCGAAAAGAGCGGGGTTTCCCCCGTACTTTCGCGGCTTTGACGCGCGCCGCGCTGCTATCCTTTTTCGCGATCCGGCATGGTGCGCGTGGTGCGGCGCCGGCGGGTCGCCCGGTGCGTCCGGGTCTCTTCTCTATGTCTGGGGACAGCATGACTGCGAACGTCAGCGGAATCGGTTCGGTGTTGCAACAGATGCAGTCGATGGCCGCGCAGGCGTCCGGCGGCGTCGCGAGCCCGACGGCGGCGCTGGCCGGCTCGGGCGCGGCGACGGCCGGCACGTTCGCGAGCGCGATGAAGGCATCGCTCGACAAGATCAGCGGCGACCAGCAGCACGCGCTCGGCGAGGCGAAGGCGTTCGAGGTCGGCGCGCCGAACATCTCGCTGAACGACGTGATGGTCGACATGCAGAAAGCCAATATCGGCTTCCAGTTCGGGCTCCAGGTCCGCAACAAGCTAGTGAGCGCTTACAACGACATCATGCAGATGTCGGTGTGAGGGGACGGCCATCCGGCGACGCGCATCCGGGGTCATCCGCGGACGGTTCAGGGCCTGCCGAACGAGTCCGGCGAGCCGGCATCGCAGGCCCGGCGGCGGCCCCCCGCACCTAAAGCTTTTCAAATCCCTTCCGATAACTCCGGTGAAGGCCGCGCCGTGCAACGCACGGCGGCGGCTCCCGTATAGCAGGCAATAACAAGGAGAAGCGCATGTTTTCCCCAGGACACGCTGGAGCCAGTGCGTACGCGCGTGTCGGCGTCGAGACCGGGGTGATGGGCGCCTCCCCGCACCGGCTGATCGCGATGCTGTACCAGGGCGCGCGGCAGGCGATCGCGCTGGCGCGCATGCATCTGCAGCAGGACAACGTGGCCGGGCGCGGCGAGGCGATCGGCAAGGCGATCCGGATCGTCGAGAGCGGCCTGCAGGCGTCGCTGAACCGCGACGCGGGCGGCGAGATCGCCGACCGGCTCAATGCGCTGTACGCGTATATCGGCCGGCGCCTGCTGGAAGCGAACGCGCAGGCGAGCGACGCGATGCTGGTCGAGGTCGACGGCTTGCTCGCGACGCTCGAGGAAGCATGGACGGGCATCGCCCCGGAAGTCGCGCGGATGGCCGCGCAACAGGTAGCGGAAGCATCACGATGAATCACAAGGCCGAATACTTCGCGCGTTACGAGGCGCTCGCCGCCGTGTCGGGCCGGATGCTGTGCGCCGCGCGCGGCGCCGACTGGAGCGCGTTGCCGGGGTTGCAGGCCGAATTCATGCAGCTTGTCGACGGGTTGAAGGAGGCCGATCCGGGCGTCGCGCTCGACGAATCGGATCTCGGCCGCAAGCTCGACCTGATCCGCCGCATCCTGGCCGACGACGCCGCGATCCGCGATCTCGCGAGCCCGGACGTCGCGCGGCTGTCCGCGCTGTTCGAGGCGCGGCGCTCGACCCAGGTATTGACCGATCTCTACCGCGCGCGCGGGTAGGGCCGGGTTCCGGGAGACGGGTGCGAAGCGTCCGGGCCCGGTGCCGCACGCGGCGCGCGCTGTTCCCGCAGCGGCACCTGCGTGCCGCACCCGGATTCGCAACGATGTGGCTGATATAAGCAGGCTCCGATCATGACCGGTATCGACTCCGTTGCGGCCGCGCTGCTGGCGAGCCGCCTCGACAGCCTGCTGACCGGCACCGTTTCGGCGCCCGCCGGCGGCGGCGCCACCGCGCAGGTCGGCACGCCGGGCGCCGGCGCATCGTCCGCGCCGCCGGCCGGCAGCCCGCCCGCCGCGCCGCCGGCTTCCACGCAGACCGCGCTGTCCGAGGTCGGGCGCGTGCTCGACGCGATCTCGCGCTCGGGCGGCGATGCGACACCGGCGATCGTCGGCCGGCTGCCGCTGCTGGCCGATCCCGCCGTGCTGCTCACCGATACGCCCGTGCCGGCGCGTGCGCCGGCGGCGTCCGGTCCCGCCGCGCCTGCCACGCCGGCTTCGGCTCAAGCGTCGTCCGCCGCGGCCGCGCGCGATGCGCTCGCGCCGCCGGTCGCGGCGCTGCGTGCGGCGCTCGCGCAGGCCGTGAGCGAAAGCGGCCTGTTCTACGAATCCCATCTCGCACAGTGGCTGGCCGGCCAGCGTCCGCTCGCGGCGCTGATGCGGGAGCCGCAGGCACGCCTCGCGACCGCGCTCGCGCCGGTCGACCCGGAAGCCGTCCCGCACGCATCGCCCGACGTGCTCGATGAACTGCTCGCGCAGCGCCCGCTGCTGCCGGCCGCCGCGCGGGCAAGCGCGCAACCGCCGGCGCAGGGCGGCGCACCCGCGCGCGAGCCCGCGCAGCCCGCACTTGCGGCGGCCCGGCAGGGCGCGTCGCTGCCGTCCGACCCGGCCGATCCGCTGGCTGCGCACGCCGATGCGCGCTGGACGCCCGCGCGTGCCGAGCTGGCTGCCGCGTCGCCCGATCCGCAGCCGCCGCTCGCGACCGTGCATCCGGCCGCCGTGCCGCTCGTTCGGCAACAGCTCGACGCGCTCGCGACCGACCAGTTTCGCTGGACCGGCGAGGCGTGGCCCGGCGCGCGGCTCGACTGGACGATCGAACCCGACGAGCGCGGCCACCGTGCGCCGCGCGGCGGCGGGGACGACGACGCGGGCGACGGCATCGCGTGGCGCACGCGCCTGACGCTGACGCTGCCGTCGCTCGGCACGGTCGATGCCGAGCTGGTGCTGAACGGCGCGCAACTCGTCGCGCGGCTGCGCGCGAACCAGACGGGCGCCGACCGTCTCACGCGTAACGAAGCCGCGCTGCGGCAGCGGCTCGAAGGCTCGGGGCTCAAGGTAGGCGGGCTGTCGATCCGTGCGGTCGACGACGGGCCGGACGGCTTCGACCTGTTCGCCGCGCAGGCGGCCGCCGCCGCGTATGCGCGCGGCGCGGCCGGCGGCGCCGACGTGCGGGTGCCGGGTGACGATGACGAGGCGCTGCCATGAGCACGACGTCCCGCAAGCGTGCGGCCGCGCTCGTCTACGACCCGAAAGGCGGCGATGCGGCGCCGCGCGTGGTCGCGAAGGGCTACGGCGTGCTCGCCGAGATGATCGTCGCGCGCGCGCACGATGCGGGGCTGTACGTGCATACGGCGCCGGAGATGGTGTCGCTGCTGATGCAGGTCGATCTCGACGACCGGATTCCGCCGCAGCTTTATCAGGCGGTCGCTGACCTGCTCGCGTGGCTGTACGCGCTCGATCGCGCCGAACCCGCGCCGGATGACGCCGCGCCGCGTTTCCCGCTGCCGCCGTTGCGCTGAACGGCCCGCCGACGGGCGGCTTATTACGAAATGCTGTCCGATGCTTGCGGGATCATTCTGTCGGTATCTGCCTTCGATCGATCGTCATCGCAAGGCAACGCACGCCTTTCCTTCTCGTTCTCGCGCGCCCCCGGCCTTGTCGCTTCGTATGCATACGGATTGAGCCGGCGGTCGATTTATGTAATGATATCCATTCTCATTTTCATGCTGCCCGGGCGGCGCGCACTCCCTGCGCGCCGCCCGTCGTTTTGAACGAATGGATACTTTCGCGTGAACGCGCCCGAAACGATCGACCCGCCCAAGACGGGCATGCCGCGCGCCGGCGTCACCGTGCTGCACCCGGCGGGCCGCCCGCTGAGCGACGACGAACTGGCCGCGCGCCGCCAGCGCTCGCGTCGTGCGACCTTCATCAAGTGGCTGCGCAAGGTGCACGGCTGGGTCGGGCTGTGGGGCGCGGTGCTCGGGCTGTTGTTCGGCGTGACCGGCGTGCTGCTGAACCATCGCGCGCCGCCGCTGAAGATTTCGACCGGCGAGCCGCAGGTCGAGGAGATGCAGATCGCGCTGCCCGATCCGGTGCCGAAGACGCCCGCCGCGATGACGAAGTGGCTGCAGCAGGAGCTGCATTTCGACGGCAAGCCGGGCCGCATGCGCAAGGAGCCCGCGCAGGCCGTCGCATGGGGCGACAAGCGCGTGATGCAGCCCGAGCACTGGCAATTCGGCGTGTTCGGGCCGCACCAGAACCTGCAGGCCGAGTATTGGGTCGGCAACGGCTACGTGTCGGTGAAGCGCACCGGCAACACGTTTCTGACGACGCTGAACAACCTGCATCGCGGTGTCGGGATGAATCTCGGCTGGGTGCTGCTGATGGATACGATCGCGGGCTCGCTGATCCTGCTGTCGCTGACCGGCGTGCTGCTGTGGACCGAGCTGAACAAGCGCCGCACGGTCGGCGTCGTGCTGGTGGTCGGTTCGGTTGCCGCGGCGCTGGCCGCCAGCCTGACCTGAGCGTGGTTCGCGCCGGGGTAGCGGCCGGCGGGCGTGATCGCCCGCCGCCGCCGCGGGTCAGAGGCCGCAGGCCGCGCCGCTGTTCGCCGCGATTTCGCGCGCGGCCTTCGCGCCTTCGACCTGCAGGATCGTCGGCAGCGACACGTTGTTCTTCGCGGCGGTGATCTCCGCGAGGATCGAGATCGCGATTTCCGGCGGCGTCCGGCTGCCGATGTAGATGCCGGCCGGCCCGTGCAGCCGGGCCAGTTCCACTTCGTTCAGATCGAATTCGCGCAGGCGCTCGCGCCGCGCCGCGTTGTTGCGCCGCGAGCCGAGCGCGCCCACGTAGAACGCGGGGGTCTTCAGCGCCTCCATCAGCGCGAGATCGTCGAGCTTCGGGTCGTGCGTGAGCGCGATCACCGCCGAACGCGCATCGAGCTTCATGTCGAGCACCGTGTCGTCGGGCATCGTGTGCACGACGCGCGTGCCCGGCACGTCCCACGCATCCGTGTATTCGTCGCGCGGATCGCAGACCGTCACCTGGTAGTCGAGCCCGACCGCGATCTGGCACAGATAGCGCGACAACTGGCCGGCGCCGATCACGAGCATCCGGTAGCGCGGCCCGTGGATCGTCACGAGGCGTTCGCCGTCGAACGCGAGCCCGTCGGTCGCCTGCGCGGGCGACAGCGACGCGCGGCCGGTCGCGAGCGTCATCGTGCGCGTGACGAGGCGGCCGGCCTCGACTTCCGCGCACAGTGCGGCGATCCCGCTGTCGCGCGTGAGCGGTTCGAGCACCAGCTGGATCGTGCCGCCGCAAGGCAGCCCGAAGCGGTGCGCTTCCTCGGCGGTCACGCCGTACTTGAGCGCTTCCGGGCGCGCATCGGCCGCGATGCCGCTCGCATGCACGCGGGCGATCAGGTCGTCCTCGATGCATCCGCCGGACACGGAGCCGACCACCAGGCCGTCCTCGCGCACGGCGAGCATCGCGCCTTCGGGGCGCGGCGACGAGCCCCACGTCTTCACGACCGTCACGAGCAGCACGCGGCGCCCTTCTTCGAGCCAGCGCGCGCTGGATTTCAGTACATCGAGATCGACGCTTTCCATCGTTTTTTCCTGTTGCCGGACGGCCCGTCGCGCGGCGCCGTCATTCGATGGCCGGATTATGAACCGCCCGGCGCGCGCGTGCAGGCGGCGCGGCGGCGGGGGCGGGCAAATCCGGACGATCGGGCAAGAGATCGCGACGATCGGACACTGATCGCGCGGCGGCCGAGGGTTCGGGAGAGGGGGCGTGCGGAGCCGGGGCGGTTCCGCGTGGGGTTCGTCATCGCGCGCCGCGGCGGCGCGCGATGACGGCGCTCAGTGCGCGTCGGGGTGGCCGTGCGCGAGCTTCGAGTGGTGTCGCGAGTACAGTGCGTAGATCACGAGGCCGATCACGAGCCAGATGCCGAACGCGGCCCACGTGACGGGCTGCAGGTTCAGCATCAGGAACAGGCACGATGCGACCGCGAGGATCGGCACCACCGGCACGCCCGGGCAGCGGAACGCGCGCGGCAGTTCGGGGTGGGTGCGGCGCAGCACGAGCACGGCGATCGACACCATCGAGAATGCCGCGAGCGTGCCGATGTTGATCAGCTCGGCGAGCACGTTGAGCGGCACGAGCGCGGCGATCAGCCCGAAGAACAGGCCGACCAGCCAGGTGGTCAGGAACGGCGTCGCATAGCGCGGATGCACGCGCGACAGCGCGGCCGGCAGCAGCCCGTCGCGCGACATCGCGAAGATCACGCGCGTCTGGCCGTAGCTCATCACGAGGATCACGGTGAGCATGCCGAGCACCGCGCCGAGATCGATGAAGCCCGCGACCCACTTCTCGCCGGCGACCTGCAGCGCGTACGAGATCGGGTGCGAGATGTTCGCGTACTGGGCCGACGGCACGATGCCGGTCGCGACCGCGGCGACCGTCACGTACAGCACCGCGCACACCGCGAGCGACGCGATGATGCCGATCGGCAAATCGCGCTTCGGGTTCTTCACTTCCTCGGCCGCCGACGACACCGCGTCGAAGCCGATGAACGCGAAGAACATCACGGCGGCCGCGCCGAACACGCCGTTCCAGCCGTGCGGCATGAACGGCTTCCAGTTCGCGGGCGTCACGTGGAACAGGCCGACCGCGATCACCAGCAGCACCACCGACACCTTGATGAACACCATGATGTTGTTGATGCGGGTCGATTCGCGGATGCCGATCGACAGCAGCGTCGTGATCACGATCATCACGAGGAACGCGGGCAGGTTGAACCACGTGGTGACGCCCGGCACCGCGCCGGGCGCGGCCGTCAGCACGGTCGGCAGCGACAGCCCGAAGCCCTGCAGCAGCGACTGCAGGTAGCCCGACCAGCCGACCGACACGGCCGACGACGCGAGGCCGTACTCGAGCATCAGGTCCCAGCCGATGATCCACGCGACCAGCTCGCCGAGCGTTGCATACGAATACGTGTAGATCGAGCCGGCGACGGGGATCGTCGACGCGAATTCCGCGTACGACAGCGCGGCGAGGCCGCAGGCGATCGCGGCGATCACGAACGACAGCATCAGCGCGGGGCCGGCCTGGACGGCGCCGGTGCCGGTCAGCACGAAGATGCCGGTGCCGATGATCGCGCCGATGCCGAGGAAGGTGAGGTCGATCGCGCCGAGCGCTTTCTTGAGCCCGGCGGCTTGCGCGCCGGCGATCATGCGATCGACGTTTTTCTTGCGGAAGAGAGACATTGCGGATGAATCGCCATCGCGCGCAGGCACGGCGCGTTGACTGAGTGAAAACCCATAATTTTAGCTGATTTGGCGTGCAAGCCCCGCTGCGGCGCCGCGGTGCGCCGTGGAATCGTCCGATAAAACAAGCGCTTGCGCCCGGAGCGGGCGCGGTTGGGCGCGGCGCGGCGTGCGCCGCGTCGCGGGATCGGACGAATTCGAATGGGCCGGGGGGGCTCAGGCGCCGGCCGTGGGCGCCATGTCGACGAGCCGGTTGCTCATCACGTAGAACGTGAGTTCCGCGTTGTTGGACAGCCGCATCTTCTCGAGCAGCCGCGACCGGTACACGCTCACCGTCTTCACCGACAGCGACAGCGTGTTCGCGATATCGGTGAGCCGCTTGCCGGACGCGAGCATGCAGAGCGTCTGATATTCGCGATCGGACAGCTTCTCGTGCGGCAGCGGTTCGTTCTCGAACGACACGTATTCGGCGAGCGCCTCGGCCATCGCGGGGCTCACGTACTTGCGGCCGGCCGCGACCTGCTGGATCGCGCCGATCATCTGCGCGGCGTTGACCGTCTTCGACAGGTAGCCGGCCGCGCCTGCCTTCAGCGCGCGCACCGCGTACTGATCCTCGCGGTACATCGAGAACATCAGCACCGGCGTGCGCGTCAGCTTGCGCTTGAGGCGCTTGAGCACCTCGATGCCGTTCGTGTCGGGCAGCGAGATGTCGAGCAGGATCACGTCGAATTCCTGCTTGTCGACGGCCGCCATCGCGTCGCCGCCGTTCTCGGCCTCGGTCACGTCGCGCGCGACGCCGCGGTCGATCAGCAACTGGCGGATCCCTTGCCGGACGATCGCGTGATCGTCCACGAGCAGGATGTTCAGGCTCATCGCGACCTCACGAAAGCGACGTGCGGCGTGCCGCGACGGGCACCGCGAGCAGCGAATCCCACGCGAAGCGCGCGGTGACGCGCGTGCCGCGACCGGTTGCCGGCGTGGCCGTCTCGAAGCTGCCGCCGAACGCCTCGCAGCGCGCGCGCATGCCGGCGAGGCCGTAGCCGCTGCGGCGATTGCGCGCGAAACCGGTCCCATCGTCGGTGACACTCAGCGACAGGTGCGTGCCGTCGGTGACGATCCGCACGTCGACCGACGTCGCGCGGGCGTGTTTCGCGACGTTCGACAGCGCTTCCTGCGCGACGCGGAACACCGCGAGCGCGCCGGCGCCGGCGATTTGCGTGAGGCGCGCGTCGGCCGCGCACACGAAGCTCGTGCGCAGGCCGGTGCGCGCCGCATGGGTGTCGATCCACGACGACAGCGCGCCGACCACGCCTGCGTCGAGCGCCGGCGTGTCGCGCTCGTCGATCAGCCGGCGATTCGCGTCGGTCGCGGCGTCGAGCGCCTGCTGCGCCAGCGCCAGCGCGCGCAGGCAGCCTTCCGGCGCATCGGCCGGCAGCCACGTTTGAACGTTTGCGAGCGCGAAGCGGGCAGCGGTCAATTCGGCGCCGAGCCCGTCGTGCAGCTCGCCGGCCAGATGGCGGCGGGCCGCTTCGTCGGCGGCGAGCAACTGGGCGGAAAGTGCCGCGATCCGTGCGGCGGACGCGTCGCGTTTCGATGCGACGTCGGCCAGGGGCGAAGTCGCGGCGCAGCCGGGCATGCGCTGCCGCGACGGGAACGGGGCGTGGGCGCCCGAGGGCGCGTTAAGCGACGTATCCATGACTCTCCCTGCTGTCAGAAAGCGGTTCAGACACCGGCTGGTTGCGTGCACCGGCTGCCGTTTCGATGACGGTCGCCGCCAGAGAATCGCTCCATGCCGAGGTAACAAAAGTTACGTCTTGTAACACTTGCATCCGACCCTTCCACTCTCATCCGAACGGCAACCACGCGCGGCGAATAATATCTCAAAATTTCTGAAAAGGTCATGTCGGGCGGACATTTAAGGGTAAATGTGAATAATCGGAATGAACCTGTTGTAGGAAAAACACTGACACCCGAACACCGGGCGATGACGTATCCAAATGTAACTATTTGAGATGGAATGGTCCCAGTTTGTTACGAATTCGCCAAGTAGGGACGAAAAAAAACCGGAGCTTTCGCTCCGGTTCTTGATGCGGCACAAATTCGGGGATCGATCAGTCCACGAATGCGCGCTCGATCACGTAGTGACCCGGCGCGCTGTTCTTGCCTTCGACGAGGCCGGCCTGCTTCAGCAGGTCGGTCGTGTCCTTCAGCATCGCGGTGCTGCCGCACAGCATCACGCGGTCGTTTTCCGGCGAGAAGGCCGGCACGCCGAGATCCGTGAACAGCTTGCCCGTCGCGATCAGGTCGGTGATCCGGCCCTCGTTGTCGAACGCTTCGCGCGTGACGGTCGGGTAGTAGACGAGCTTTTCCTTGATGATGTCGCCCAGGTACTCGTGGCCCGGCAGGTCGTGCTTGATGTAGTCCATGTACGCGAGCTCGCCCTTCAGGCGGCACGTGTGGGTCAGGATCACCTTGTCGAAGCGGTCGTAGATGTCCGGATCGCGGATGATCGACATGAACGGCGCGAGGCCCGTGCCCGTCGACAGCATCCACAGCGTCTTGCCCGGCAGCAGGTTGTCGGCGACCAGCGTGCCCGTCGGCTTCTTGCCGATCAGCACCGTGTCGCCCACCTTCAGGTGCTGCAGGCGCGACGTCAGCGGGCCGTTCTGCACCTTGATGCTGAAGAACTCGAGATGCTCCTCGTAGTTCGGGCTGACGATCGAATAGGCGCGCGCGAGCGGCTTGCCGTCGACTTCGAGGCCGACCATCGTGAATTCGCCGTTGTTGAAGCGCAGGCTCGCCTCACGGGTGCAGGTGAAGCTGAAAAGCGTGTCGGTCCAGTGATGGACGGATTGGACGGTGGCGGTGTCGTATTTGCTCATGGCTTTGAAAACGGACGCGCGTGGCGAACGCGTGTAACGGGCCCAAAAACGGGCAAAAAACCGAGTGCGACGGCCCGATCGCGGATCGGCCGGCCGGCGCGTCGGACACGCGCCTTCTCGATGACAGACGTTTGAGGAACTCGTTATTTTACCCTGTTGACGCGGATCGCGGGCTTGACCCCCGCGGCTGCGCGGATTTGGCGCAACAGATCCTTTCAACATGCTTTCCATGATCGGCTGCGCGTGTCACGGCGACTGCGGCGTGCTCCGGCAGCGCCGTGACCGGGGGCGCCGCGGGACCGCGGGCGCTACTGCGGATCGAGGCGCAGGCGCGCGATGTACGGCAGGTGGTCCGACAGCCACGCGGCTTCGCCGGACGGCGCACGCCATTCGAGCGGCGTCAGCCCGCGCACGAACATCTTGTCGAGCGCGAGCGCCGGCGAGAACGCGGGGAACGTGCGGCCCGATTCGCCGAGCAGCGTCGCGACCTCGGACAGCCCGATCTCGCCGAACAGCGCGACCGAATCGTTGCGCCAGTCGTTGAAATCGCCGGCGAGCACGAGCGGATCGTCGCCCGCGTTGCGCACGATCCAGTGCGCGATCCAGTGCATCTGGCGCAGCCGCGCGGCGCGCGTGAGCGCCAGGTGCGCGCACAGCAGCGTGACCGGGCGGGCGCCCGCGAGCGTCGCGCGGGCGACGAGCAGCCCGCGCCGCTCGAAGCGGTGCGCGGAGATGTCCCAGCGGCCGCCGAGATCGAGCGGATGCGGCGACAGGATCGCGTTGCCGTGCCGCCACGACGGCTTGAACACGTTCGGCCCGAGCGCGATCTGCCAGTCGAGCGCCTGCGCGATCTCGGTGGCCTGGCAATGCCACACGTCGTCGACCGTGTCGTCCATCGGCGCGCCGAAGCCCGGTGCGAGCATCGGGCGCGGCATGCGGCGCGCCATCGCTTCCTGCAGGAAATACACGTCGGCGTGGGTCGACTGCATCCAGTCGCGCATCGCGTTCCACGCGGTGAAGCCGAGCGGCGAGCGGCCCTTGTGCAGGTTCCAGCTGACGGCGGTGATTTCGTCGGGCGCGGCGTGCGGTTCGGCGAACGGCAGGGAGAGAGCGTCGGCGGACATGACGCTCAGTCCTTCGCGGCGTGCGCGCGCACGCGGTACACGAGATGCGGATGCTGCTCGACGAGCGTCCAGTCGGTCCACGCCTCGCCGCCGACCGACAGACCGGGGTGGCTCGCGACGATTTGCCGCGGCGACGCGGGCACGCACGGATCGCTGCGCGTCGCGTTTTCGTCGTCGAGCGTTTCCTGCACGTCGAGCCCGAGCGACACGGTGTTCGCGTTGGCGTCGACGGCGAGCGGGGCGACCGTCACCGAGCGCGAGCGCTCGGTCGGCACGACGCGCGCGGCATTGCCGCAGCCCACCGGCACGGATGACGGATAGCGATGGGTATCGGTGCGGGACTGGCCCACGGTGGTGTTTTGCTGGAACGTGTCGATCGTCTGACCGTCGCGCACCACCTGGATTTCCCATGCGACGACGGCCGGCGCGGGGCTCTGCGCATGGGCGGCGAGCACGACGCTCGCAAGCAGGACGGCCAGGCCGTGTTTCAGCATGAAACGTCTCCGGAAACGCGGGATAGCGGGGAACGGACGCACATCTTACGCCCGATCGATTTCGGTCGCGATGTGACGGGACGCGCCGCGACGGGTTCGCAGCACGATGCGGTCCTGCTCGACAGGTAAGGACGCGTCATGCGTTTTCAAGCGAAAAAGCGCGCGAACTCGGCGACGCTCGCGCGCTCGGTGACGAGGCGGTTCTCGATCGCGTCGGGGTCCGCATGGCCGAGCGACATGCCGCAGACGAGCTGCTCGTTGGCCGGAATGTCGAGATGTTCGGCGACGATCCGGTGAAACGGCACGAACGCGGCCTGCGGGCAGGTGTCGAGGCCGCGGGCGCGCGCGGCCGTCATCACGCCTTGCAGGAACATCCCGCAGTCGAGCCAGGCCCCCAACGTCATCACGCGGTCGAGCGTGAAGAACAGCGCGACCGGCGCATCGAAGAAACGGAAATTGCGCGCGTGCTGCGCATGCATGCGCGCCTTCTCGTCGCGGCCGATGTTCAACAGGCCGTACAGGTCCCAGCCGACCTTGCGGCGCCGGTCGATATACGGCGACACCCATTCGCGCGGGTAATAGTCGTATTCGGCGACGTATTTCTCGTCGCGCGCGGGATCGTCGTAGGCCGCGGTGAGCGCGGCGGCGAGCGCGTCGCGCGTGGTGCCCGTCGCGACGTACACGCGCCACGGCTGGATGTTGGTGCCCGACGGCGCGCGGCTCGCGGCTTCGAGGATCGCCTCGAGCGTGTCGCGCGGCACGGGCGTCGGCAGGAATGCGCGGATCGCGCGGCGCGACTTGAGCGCGGCGTCGACGGTATCGACGGAACGGATCGCATCGGCGTCGACGCGCGGGGAGGCAGTGGGGACGGACATCGGCAACTCTTCGGGCGAGGCGTCTGGCGCGGTGCAGGAGCAGCGTGTGCGCGGCGCGCGAACGCCAGCGGCGCGCCCGGCGCGAGCGTCGTGAATTGT
This sequence comes from Burkholderia sp. 9775_39, assembly GCF_015712225.1. NCBI lineage: Bacteria > Pseudomonadati > Pseudomonadota > Betaproteobacteria > Burkholderiales > Burkholderiaceae > Burkholderia > Burkholderia sp. 9775_39. Next base: position 15,461 of record NZ_JACCQC010000033.1, read on the forward strand.
CGATCATACGCCGCGGCGCACGACCGTGCAGCGCGGGCGCGCTGTTAGCAGCAGACTCCCCCGGCTGCTTGCTTGCACGGCGATGCGGGATCGCTACACTGAAATCGTAAGGGTCTGATGAGTATGTGACGGCAAGGCAGCGAGGTTGGTATGACGACGGCGATGGTGAAACAGGAACTGGCGGTGGCGTCCTTCAGCACGGTGTACGACCTCGAGCAGGTCGAGACGGCGCTGGGCGACCTGAACGAGAGCGCAAGCGACGCACTGCGCTCGACCTACGAGAAGATGCTCAAGACGGGGAATCTGCGCTTTTGCGTGAAGCCGAACCGGATGCCGTCGTTCGACGCGCTCGGCGAGGCGTTGCCGAATTTCGGCGAGCCGCTCGACGACGTGCGCAAGCAGATCGCGCTGTGTCTCGAAACGGACGACCGGCTCGAACTGATGCCGATCCTGCTGCTCGGGCCGCCCGGGATCGGCAAGACGCATTTCGCGAAGGCGCTCGCGCAACTGCTCGGCACCGCGTACCACTACGTGCCGATGAGTTCGCTGACGGCCGGCTGGATCCTGTCCGGCGCGTCGTCGCAATGGAAGAACGCGAAGCCCGGCAAGGTGTTCGACGCGCTCGTGAACGGCAGCTACGCGAACCCGGTGATCGCGGTCGACGAGATCGACAAGGCCGGCAGCGATGCGCAATACGATCCGCTCGGCGCGCTGTATGCGTTGCTCGAGCACGACACCGCGCGCGCGTTCGTCGACGAATTCGCGGAAGTGCCGATCGACGCGGGCAACGTGATCTGGATCGCGACCGCGAACGACGCGCAGGCGATTCCGGAGCCGCTGCTCAACCGGATGAACGTGTACGAGATCGCGCCGCCCGATGCGGCCGGCGCACGCCGGATCGCGCAGACGATCTACGACGAGATCCGCACGTCGCATGCGTGGGGGCGGCGCTTCCCCGAGACGCTCGGCGACGATGCGCTCGACGTGCTGGCCGCGACGCCGCCGCGCACGATGCGCCGCGCGTTGCTGCACGCGTTCGGCGCCGCGCGGCTCGACGGCCGCGACGCGATCGGGCCGGCCGACATCCGCGCCGACGAAGGCGCGGCGAAGCGCCGGCCGATCGGCTTCTGACGCGGCCACGCGCGCCCGGCCGCGGCGCGCGTGGCATTCGTCGCATTCGTGGCCGCATCGTTGTCTGCGCCACCGTCCGCATCGTCGCGACGCGATACGTCGGCGTTCGGCAAGCGGGCGAACCGGGACGTACAATTCTTCTCTCTCCCTTCGACGCGCGAGCAGCGCGAAAAGCCATGGAGCAGACGGATTGTGTCGTGATCGGCGCGGGTGTCGTCGGTCTGGCGATTGCGCGCGAACTGGCCGCGCGCGGGCGTGAAACGATCGTGCTGGAGGCGACCGACGCGATCGGTACGGGCACGAGTTCGCGCAACAGCGAGGTGATTCACGCGGGGCTTTACTATCCGCGCGGGTCGCTGAAGGCGATGTCGTGCGTGCACGGGCGCGACCTGCTGTACGAATTCTGCGAGACCCATCATGTGCCGCACCGGCGTACCGGCAAGCTGCTCGTCGCGACGAGCGCCGCGCAGGTGAAGCAGTTGAAGGCGATCGCCGCGCGCGCCGCCGAAAACGGCGTGCTCGACCTGTTGCCGCTCACGCGCGCCGAGGCGCAGACGCTCGAGCCCGCGCTCGAATGCGTGGAGGCGCTGTTCTCGCCGTCGACCGGCATCGTCGACAGCCACCAGCTGATGCTCGCGCTGCTCGGCGACGCGGAGCGCGACGGCGCCGTGTGTGCGCTGCACGCTCCGGTCGAATCGATCGACGTGCTGCGTGGCGGCCGCTTCATCGTGCGCACCGGCGGCGGCGCGCCGGCCGAGATCGACGCCACCTGCGTGATCAACAGCGCGGGGCTTGGCGCACAGGCGCTCGCGCGCCGCACGCGCGGCCTCGATCCGCGCTGGGTGCCGCCGCTTTATTTCGCGCGCGGCAATTATTTCAGCCTGTCGGGCCGTGCGCCGTTCTCGCACCTGATCTATCCGATGCCCGATCGCGCGGGGCTCGGCGTGCACCTGACGCTCGATCTTGGCGGGCAGGCGCGCTTCGGCCCGGACGTCGAGTGGTGCGATTCGCTGCGCTACGAGGTCGATCCGGCGCGCGCGGGCGCGTTCTACACGTCGATCCGCGCGTTCTGGCCGGGCTTGCCCGACGATGCGCTGCAGCCGGCGTACGCGGGCATCCGGCCGAAGCTCGCGGGGCCCGGCGAGCCGCCGGCCGACTTCATCGTGCAGGGGGCCGCGCAGCACGGCGTGCGCGGGCTCGTGAACCTGTTCGGCATCGAGTCGCCGGGGCTCACCGCGTCGCTCGCGCTCGCGCAGCGGGTGGGCGACATGGTGTCGCGCGCATGATGCGCGGCCCGCGTCCGTGCGGGCCGGCCGCGCGAAACCCGTGTGAAATCCCTTATCTCCGGCATTTCGGCGCGCACATTTATTCACTTGGGCGTTATTCTGTCGAACGGCCGTCGCCAGAACGGCTTTCAAACCAATAACGTTGGAGCGAGTCCCCCTATGAAAGCAACCCGTCGGAGTTTCCTGATTACGAGTATTGGTGCCGTGTCCGCGCTGGCACTGTCGCGTGAAGCGCTGGCCGATGCGCCGATGCTGTCGGAAACCGATCCGACCGCGGCGGCGCTCGGCTACAAGGCCGATGCCACCAAGGTCGACAAGACGAAGTATCCGAAATACGCAGCGGGCCAGGATTGCGCGGTCTGCATGCTGTACCAGGGCAAGAAGGGCTCGACGTCGGGCCCGTGCGGCGCCTTCCCCGGCAAGCAGGTCGCGGCGAAGGGCTGGTGCAGCGCATTCTCGAAGATGGGTTGAGGCCGGTGCGGCATCGTGCGATGCCGCATTGTGGCGAAAACCGCAAAACGCTCGCTGTCGTTCGATGGCGAGCGTTTTTTATTGCTTGAAAACGGTTCCGGCGCTTTCTACACTCGCTGCACACCTGCGCGGCGCGGCATGCCCGCGCGCCGCGCCGCCCGACACGGCGAATTCACGAGGACGAGGCACGCATGGCGACGATTGCGAATTCAACGAAAACGATCCGGCCCGAGCGTGCGCTGAACCGGCGCGCGGTGGCGGCCGCCGTGATCGGCAATGCACTCGAGTGGTACGACTTCACGGTGTTCGGCTTCATGACGGTCGTGATCGCCGAACTGTTCTTCCCCACCTCCAGCGAATACTCGTCGCTGCTGCTGACCACCGCGACGTTCGGCGTCGCGTTCTTCATGCGCCCGATCGGCGGCATCGTGTTCGGGCTGTACGCGGACCGCGCGGGCCGCAAGGCCGCGCTGTCGCTCGTGATCCTGCTGATGACGGCCGGCATCTTCCTGCTCGCGATCGCGCCGCCCTATGCGGCGATCGGCATCGGCGGGCCGATCCTGATCGTGCTCGGCCGCCTGCTGCAGGGCTTCTCGGCGGGCGGCGAATTCGGCAGCTCGACCGCGCTGCTGATCGAAGCGGCGCCGTTCTCGAAACGCGGTTTCTACGGCAGCTGGCAGATGGCGAGCCAGGCGGCCGCGCTGCTGATCGGCGCGCTCGTCGGCGCGGCCGTCACGCGCGGGCTGTCGCACGACGCGCTGCGCAGCTGGGGCTGGCGCGTGCCGTTCGTCCTCGGGCTGCTGATCGGCCCGATCGGCTTCTACATCCGCCGCCATCTCGCCGATTCCGAAGCGTTCCTGCATGCGCAGCAGAACGCGCGCCGCGCGACGCTCGGCGAAGTGTTCACGCGCCACCCGCGCGAGGTGCTGTGCGGGCTCGGCTCGGTGATCGCGCTCACCGTGACGATCTACGTGCTGATCAGCTACCTGCCGACCTTCGCGGTGAAGCAGCTGAAGCTGCCGTATGCGGAATCGTTCTACGCGGTGATCATCGGCAACCTGCTGCTGATGGTGCTGTCGCCGATCGCGGGCGCGTGGTCGGACCGCATCGGCCGCAAGGGGCTGTCGCTGTGGTCGCTCGTGCTGACGCTCGCGCTGATGTACCCGCTGTTCGCGTGGCTCGACGCGGCGCCGAGCATCGGGCGGCTGATCGCGGTGCAGGCCGTGCTGTCGGTGACGCTGGCAGGCTACTACGGGCCGTTCGGCGCGATGATCGCCGAGCTGTTCCCGGCCAACGTGCGCTCGACCGGGCTGTCGATCGCGTACAACGTCGCGGTGATGCTGTTCGGCGGCTTCGGCCAGTTCATCGTCACGTGGCTGATCAAGGTCACCGGCACGCCGCTCGCGCCGACCTACTACGTGATGGCGGGCCTCGCGCTGTCGATCGTCGCGGTCGCGTTCGTGCCCGCGCGCAGCGCCGACCTCGATGCGCCGGCGTGACGACATGACGATTTGAGGACGGTCATCGAATCGTTTCGCCAAACGCAATGATGTGATGCAGAACGCGGGGAAACGGTGTGTCGCCCCTTCGCGTTCGCACCCGAATTGTTTAGTCGTCGAACGAAACATGCCGCGAAATGGACGGAATTGTCGCTCGCGCGCGTGGTTGCATTTTTTACCCACACTAAAAATCGGCAAAAACCCGGCGGGCGTATAGAAGAGTTTTTTCTCCAGCTTGTTGCAGCATCGTTAGCTCAAGTAATATCCGCGTACGCCGGCTCCCTGGCGGGACCGGTTCCGATCTGGAGACCTGGAGGAAACATGGAATACAACCGTCTGTTGCACACCCTGCGTGTTACCGCCATGGCAGGCGTGGCAGCGGCATCGCTCGGCGTCGCGGGTTCTGCATTCGCACAGATCCCGAACAAAACGCTCGTCTACTGCTCAGAAGGCAGCCCGGCGGGTTTCGATTCCGCGCAATTTACGACCGGCGTCGACTTCACCGCCGCCACGTTCACCGTCTACAACCGCCTCGTCGAATTCGAGCGCGGCGGCACGAAGGTCGAGCCCGGCCTCGCCGAGAAGTGGGACGTGTCGTCCGACGGCAAGGTGTACACGTTCCACCTGCGCCACGGTGTGAAGTTCCACACGACCGACTTCTTCAAGCCGACGCGTGAATTCAATGCGGACGACGTCGTGTTCTCGTTCCAGCGCATGCTCGATCCGAACAATGCGTTCCGCAAGGCGTACCCGGTGTCGTTCCCGTACTTCACCGACATGGGTCTCGACAAGCTGATCACGAAGGTCGAGAAGGTCGATCCGTACACCGTGAAGTTCACGCTGGCCGAGCCGAACGCGCCGTTCATCCAGAACATGGCGATGGAATTCGCGTCGATCCTGTCGGCCGAATACGGCGACCAGCTGATGAAGGCCGGCCGTGCCGCCGACATCAACCAGAAGCCGGTCGGCACGGGGCCGTTCATCTTCCGCAGCTACACGAAGGACGCGACGATCCGCTTCGATGGCAATCCTGATTACTGGAAGAAGGGCGAAGTGAAGCTGTCGAAGCTGATCTTCTCGATCACGCCGGATCCGGGCGTGCGCGTGCAGAAGATCAAGCGCAACGAATGCCAGGTGATGAGCTATCCGCGCCCGGCCGACATCGCGACGCTGAAGGCCGATTCGAACGTCGACATGCCGTCGCAGGCCGGCTTCAACCTCGGCTACCTCGCGTACAACGTCGAGCACAAGCCGGTCGACAAGCTCGAAGTGCGTCAGGCGCTCGACATGGCGATCAACAAGAAGGCGATCCTCGAGTCCGTCTACCAGGGCGCCGGCCAGGCCGCGAGCGCGCCGATGCCGCCGACCCAATGGTCGTACGACAAGAACCTGAAGATGGCGGCCTACGACACCGCGAAGGCGAAGGCGCTGCTCGCGAAGGCCGGCTTCCCGAACGGGTTCGAGATCACGCTGTGGGCGATGCCCGTGCAGCGCGCGTACAACCCGAACGCCCGCCTGATGGCCGAGATGATCCAGGCCGACTGGGCGAAGATCGGCGTGAAGGCGAAGATCGTCACGTACGAGTGGGGCGAGTACATCAAGCGTGCGCACGCGGGCGAGCAGGACACGATGCTGATCGGCTGGACGGGCGACAACGGCGATCCGGACAACTGGCTCGGCACGCTGCTCGGCTGCGAAGCGATCAAGGGCAACAACTTCTCGCACTGGTGCTACAAGCCGTTCGACGAGCTGGTCCAGAAGGGCCGCACGACGACGGGCCAGGACGCGCGCACGAAGCTCTACACGCAGGCCCAGCAGATCTTCGCGCAACAGCTGCCGTTCTCGCCGATCGCGAACTCGACGGTCTACCAGCCGGTGCGCAAGAACGTGGTCGACATGCGTATCGAGCCGCTCGGCTATGCTCGCTTCGACGGTGTCGGCGTGAAGTAATACGGCCCGTATAAGCTGTCGCGAAGACCGGCTAACTCATCCGGCGGCGGGAGGCCAAGAGCTTCCCGTCGCCGGTCGCACATTTCCCACAAGAAAATACGAGACGCATCATGTTCAGATTCGTGTTGCGCCGCGTGGGGATGGTGATCCCGACTTTCATCGGCATCACCATCCTGGCGTTTGCGCTGATTCACCTGATACCGGGCGACCCCATCGAAGTGATGATGGGCGAGCGCGGCGTCGATCCCGCGATGCACGCAGAGGCGATGAAGCGCCTCGGGCTCGACCAGCCGCTGCCGCTGCAGTACCTCCACTACGTCGGCCGTGCGCTGCATGGCGACCTCGGCACGTCGATCATCACCAACACGAGCGTCGGCGGCGAATTCTTCGCGCGCTTCCCGGCGACCGTCGAACTGTCGCTGTGCGCGCTCGTGTTCGCGCTCGCGGTCGGTTTGCCGGCCGGCGTGATCGCCGCGCTGCGGCGCGGCTCGGTCGTCGACCACGGCGTGATGGGCACCGCGCTCACCGGCTACTCGATGCCGATCTTCTGGTGGGGGCTGATCCTCATCATGGTGTTTTCGTCGTATCTCGGCTGGACGCCCGTGTCCGGGCGCATCGCGGTCGAATACGATTTCCCGCACCCGACCGGCTTCATGCTGATCGACGCGCTGCTCGCGCCGGACGAAGGCGCGTTCAAGTCGGCGGTGAGCCACCTGATCCTGCCCGCGATCGTGCTCGGCACGATTCCGCTCGCGGTGATCGCGCGGATGACGCGCTCGTCGATGCTCGAAGTGCTGCGCGAGGACTACATCCGCACCGCCCGCGCGAAGGGGCTGTCGCCCGTGCGCGTGGTCGTCGTGCATGCGCTGCGCAACGCGCTGATCCCGGTCGTCACCGTGATCGGCCTGCAGATCGGCACGCTGCTTGCGGGTGCGGTGCTGACCGAGACGCTCTTTTCGTGGCCCGGGGTCGGCAAGTGGCTGATCGATGCGATCGGCCGCCGCGACTATCCGGTCGTCCAGGGCGGCATCCTGTTGATCGCGACGCTCGTGATCGTCGTGAACCTGGTCGTCGACCTGCTGTACGGCGTGCTGAATCCGCGCATCCGCCACACGAGGTAATTCCATGAGCAATCTGCAAAATACCCTGCCGACCGAATCCGCGCCGGCCGGCGGCCGTGCGCTCGCGCTGCGCGAGTTCTGGGCCAACTTCTCGCGCAACCGCGGCGCCGTCGGCGCGGGCATCGTCGTGATCGTGCTGATCGCAGTCGCCTTGCTCGCGCCGCTGATCGCGCCGCACAGCCCGGTCGAGCAATACCGCGACTACGTGAAGATTCCGCCCGCGTGGCTCGCCGGCGGCAACTGGCAATTCATCCTCGGCACCGACGAAGCGGGCCGCGACATCCTTTCGCGGCTGATGTTCGGCGCGCGGATGTCGTTCTGGATCGGCTTCGTGTCGGTCGTGCTCGCGCTGATCCCCGGCATCGTGCTCGGGCTCGTCGCCGCGTTCTTCCAGAAGTGGGCCGACACGCCGGTGATGCGCATCATGGACGTGCTGCTCGCGCTGCCGTCGCTGCTGCTCGCGGTCGCGGTCGTCGCGATCATCGGCCCGGGCCTCACCAACACGATGTTCGCGATCGCGATCGTCGCGCTGCCGGCCTACGTGCGTCTCACGCGCGCGTCGGCGCTCGGCGAGCTGCAGAAGGAATACGTGACCGCGTCGCGCGTGGCCGGGGCCGGCACGCTGCGCCTGATGTTCTCGCAGGTGCTGCCGAACTGCACGGCGCCGCTGATCGTGCAGGCGACGCTCGGCTTCTCGTCGGCCATCCTCGACGCGGCCGCGCTCGGCTTCCTCGGCCTCGGCGTGCAACCGCCGACCGCCGAGTGGGGCGCGATGCTCGCTTCCGCGCGCGACTACATCGACAACGCGTGGTGGATCGTGACGATGCCCGGCCTGTCGATCCTGATTTCGGTGCTCGCGATCAACCTGCTCGGCGACGGGCTGCGTGACGCGCTGGATCCCAAGCTGAAACGGATGGCATGACCATGACCCAGAACCTACTGACCATCCGCAATCTCGCGGTGAACTTCAACGGCCTGCCCGCGGTCGACCGGATCAACCTGTCGGTCGCACCGGGCGAGGTGGTGGGCGTCGTTGGCGAATCGGGCTCGGGCAAGAGCGTGACGATGATGGCGCTGATGGGCCTGATCGACGCGCCCGGCAAGGTGACGGCAGACGAAGTCACGTTCAACGGCGTGGATCTCTTGAAGGCGTCGCCGAAGGCGCGCCGCAAGATCGTCGGCAAGGACATCGCGATGGTGTTCCAGGACGCGCTGACGAGCCTGAACCCGAGCTACACGGTCGGCTACCAGATCAAGGAAGTGCTGAAGCTGCACGAAGGGCTGCGCGGCGACGCGCTGCACCGGCGCGCGCTCGAACTGCTCGACCAGGTCGGCATTCCCGATGCGAAGAACCGCATCGCGTCGTTCCCGCACCAGATGTCGGGCGGGATGAACCAGCGCGTGATGATCGCGATGGCCGTCGCGTGCAACCCGAAGCTCCTGATCGCCGACGAGCCGACCACCGCGCTCGACGTGACGATCCAGGCGCAGATCATGGATCTGCTCGTGAAGCTGCAGAAGGAGCGCGGGATGGCGCTCGTGCTGATCTCGCACGATCTGGCCGTGGTGTCGGAGGTCGCGCATCGCGTCGCGGTGATGTACGCGGGCGAGATCATCGAAACCAATCGCGTGCCCGACATCTTCCGCGCGCCGCATCATCCGTACACCGAAGCGCTGCTCGCGGCGATTCCCGAGCACAATAAGGGGGCGCGTCGCCTTGCCGCATTGCCCGGCATGGTGCCGGGCCGCGATGATCGCCCGTCCGGCTGCCTGTTCGCGCCGCGCTGCAAGTACGTGGTCGACGATTGCCGCAAGGCGCGGCCGGCGCTCGACACGCTGGTGCCGGCCAACGATGCGATGCGCGCGCGCTGCATCAAGCCGCTCAATGTTTCCAACCTCGACCTGACGGGAGGCGCACGATGAACGCAGTCCAGGATACGCGCCACGCGTCGCACGACGAGGACGTCCTGGTGGCCGACGGCCTCGCGAAGCACTATTCGGTGAAGCGCGGGATGTTCGGGCAGGGCACGGTGAAGGCGCTGAACGGCGTGTCGTTCTCGCTGAAGCGCGGCAAGACACTCGCCGTCGTCGGCGAGTCGGGCTGCGGGAAATCGACGCTCGCGCGCCAGCTCACGATGATCGAGACGCCCACGGCGGGCAGCCTGACGATCGACGGCAAGAACGTGGCCGGCGCGAGCCGCGACACGGTCGCCGACCTGCGCCGCCGCGTGCAGATGGTGTTCCAGAACCCGTTCGCGTCGCTGAACCCGCGCAAGACCGTCGAGCAGACGCTTTCCGAGCCGCTCGAGATCAACGCGAACCTGACGGCCGCCGAGCGCGCCGCGCGCATCGCGCAGATCATGCGCACGGTCGGCCTGCGGCCCGAGCACGCGAAGCGCTATCCGCACATGTTCTCGGGCGGCCAGCGCCAGCGCGTCGCGATCGCGCGCGCGATGATCCTCGATCCGCGCATCGTCGTCGCCGACGAGCCGGTGTCCGCGCTCGACGTGTCGATCCAGGCGCAGATCCTGAACCTGTTCATGGATCTGCAGGAGCAGTTCAAGACGAGCTACGTGTTCATCTCGCACAACCTGTCGGTGGTCGAGCACGTCGCGGACGACGTGATGGTGATGTACTTCGGCAGCGTCGCCGAACTCGGCGACAAGGCGACGATCTACGCACGGCCGCGCCATCCGTACACGCGGGCGCTGATGTCGGCGACGCCGGCGATCTTCGAGGAAGACCGCCGCGTGCAGATCAAGCTGCAGGGCGAACTGCCGTCGCCGCTCAATCCGCCGTCGGGCTGCGCGTTCCACCAGCGCTGCCCGTACGCGGTCGAGCGGTGCCGCGTCGAGGAGCCGCAATTGCGCGAAGTGGACGGCCGGCGCGTGGCCTGCCATCGCGCCGAGGAGGTAGGGGAGGCGAATGCCTGAAGCGTTGGCGGCGCGCGTGTCCGGCGTGCGCCGTGTGGGGACCGGCAGTGCGCGCGTGATGCGCGCGTACCGCTACGCGCGGCGCTGGAGCGTGCGTACCGTCACGGGCGCGGCGCTGGCCGGCGCGTGCGCGGCGGCCAGCGTCGTGGTCTCCGTCGAACCGGCGCGCGCCGAAGGGCGTGCGCCGGCGACTTCGCCGATTCATCCGTCGCAGGTCCCGCCGCCCGGCATGAGCCTGCCGGGCTTCCATGCGCCGGCCGTCTCGGACGGCACGGTGTCGCGCGGCACCGTGCGCGTGCAGCCGGCGCGCATGCCGTTCTACGTCGCGACCAAGGGCAAGGTCACGCTCTACGTGCTCGGCACGCTGCATACGGGCGATCCGTCCGATTACCCGAGCGCGCAGCCGTTCCGGCCGCGCATCCTCGCGGCGCTCGCCGCGTCGCCGACGCTCGCGCTCGAGCTGTCGCCCGACGATCTGCTCGAATCGCAGGACGACGTGTCGAAATACGGCGTGTGCCGCTACCCGTGCCTGCAGCGCCTGCTGCCGGAGCCGCTGTGGCAGCGGCTCGCGGCGCGCCTGCGCGGCAACCCGGCCGCGCTCGCCGAGATCCGCAAGATGCGGCCGTGGCTCGCGGCGCTCGTCGTCGAGACCTACGATTCGCTGTCCGCCGGCCTGCAGACCGAATACGGCACCGAGGCGCAACTGCAGAACGTGTTCCTGAAGAAGAAAGGCGGCCGCGTGATCGGGCTCGAGACGCTCGCCGAACAGATGCGCGCGTTCACCGGGCTGACGCTGGCCGAGCAGCGCGAGATGCTCGCGCAGGACATGGTGCAGACCCCCGCGCAGAACGCCGACGACATCAAGGCGCTGCACCGGCTGTGGCGAATTGGCGACGCCGATGCGATCTCCGCGTGGGCGGTCGCGAAGAGCGAACGGCTCGCCCGTTCGAAGGCGTTGTCGGCGTCGCTCGACAACAAGATCGTGTACGAGCGCAACCGGCGCTTCGTTGCACGGATGACGGCAATCGCCGCGCCGAACCGGCCGCTGTTCGTCGCGATCGGCGCGCTGCATCTGGGTGGCCCGCGCGGCGTGCTCGAATTGTTGCGCCAGCAAGGATACCGGGTCGACGCGAACTGATCGCGGCGCTGATCTTCCCCTGTTTGATCGACGTCGCGCGCGCCGCGCGCCGCGCCTGCACGGCGGTGTCGGTCGATAAGGAAAACCCTTGAATCGTCGGAAAATAGCGTTTAAAACGATTGACATCCCGTTCGGCCGATATCTATTCTTCACCCCACAAGTTGAAAAAATGAAAAGAATAGATAAGTTCTACGGGGTAGCAGAAATAAAGCGCGGGGTGAGCGTCGCCGGCACGTGAAGCGCGTGCCGGCCGCGGAGAGTCTGCATGCACGGCGGGGCCAATCGTCGTCGAACAACACATGCATGCAGGCCGACTTGCACATAAGCGACGTTCCGTCGTCTGACCGGGGAAGGCAGTGATCGGGCGGCGGCGGACGTTTTTTAATCCGGAATGTTTTTCCGGTCACCGTCGAAAGACGGTTTCGGGGGGTGAATCGACAGACGGCGAAGCCGCACCGATTGCACCAACGGAAAAGCGCCACGAGGGCGCTTTTTTCTTTGGTGCGACGAAAACGTGCGGGGCGCGGGCAAGGCGCCCGCTGCGGCGTTACGCGCCTTCGTCGGCCTGCAGCGCGCCGGGCGCGACGACGTCGACGCCGGCGGCTTCGAGCGCCGCGCGGATCCGCTTCGCGAACGCCAGCGCATGCGGCCCGTCGCCATGCAGGCAGACGGTCTGCGCATTGAGCGGCACCCATTCGCCGCTCAGCGCGCGCACCTGCCGGTTGCGCACCATGTCGAGCGTGCGCGCGAGCACCGCGTCTTCGTCGTCGATCAGCGCGCCGGGCAGGCTGCGCGGCACCAGCGAGCCGTCCGCGCGGTAGCCGCGATCGGCGAACACCTCCTCCACCGCCGCGAGCCCTGCCTGCCGCGCGGCCGCGATGAACACGCTGTTCGCGAGCCCGAACACCGCGAGCGACGGATCGAAGTCGTGGATCGCCGACACCACCGCGTCGGCGATCAGCGGATCGCGCGCGGCCTGGTTGTACAGCGCGCCGTGCGGTTTCACGTGCGCGATGCGGCCGCCCTCGGCCTGCGCGATCGCCGACAGCGCGCCGAGCTGGTACAGCACGCCCGCATAGATGTCGCCGGCCGGCAGCTGCATTTCCTTGCGACCGAAATTCTCCGGATCGTGAAAGCTCGGGTGTGCGCCGATCGACACGCCTTTCTGCACGGCCCAGCGCACGCAGTCGCGCATCGCGTTCGCGCCGCCTGCATGCCAGCCGCATGCGATGTTCGCCGACGTGACGAGGTCGAGCAGCGCCTCGTCCGATCCGCATCCTTCGCCGAGATCGGCATTCAGATCGATTTCCATGATGTTCCTCGTCCACTGGTCGCGTGGCGCGTCTTTCGTTGCTGCTTCCGCCATTGTCACGCCGCGCGCGATTGGGCGCGGCGGCGCGCTTCCTCGCGCATCTCGATCGCGACGTCGATCTGCCGCAGGTACGCCCGTTCCGCGATGAGGGCGGCGCGCGCGGCGTCGGGCGTCGTGCGCACGAAGCGGATCGGCAGGTTGAGCCGCGCCTGCGCGAGCTTCCACAGGTCGGCGCGGATCACCGTGCCGATCTTCGGATAGCCGCCGGTGGTCTGCGCGTCGTGCATCAGCACGATCGGCTGGCCGTTCGGCGGCACCTGGATCGTGCCGGGCAGCACCGCATGCGACAGCAGCTCGACCGGGCGCGCGCGCACGAGCTCGGCGCCGGCGAGCCGATAGCCCATCCGGTTGCTGTTCGCGGTGACGAGCCATTCCTCGTCCCAGAACGCCTGCTGCGAATCGGCCGCGAACGACGCGTAGTCGGGGCCCGGCAGCACGCGCACGGGCATCGCCCACGGCGCATGCGCGGGGCGGTGACGGCGCGGCGGCTCGTCGACGCGCACGAACGCGCACCATGCCGGCGCCTTCACGCCGAATTCGGGCGCATCGGCGGCGAGGCAGCCGGCGCCGGCCGGCGGCACGCCGACCGGGAGCCGGTCGCCGTCGCGCAGCGTGCGGCCGCCGAGGCCGCCGAAGCGCGACGCGAGATCGGTGCTGCGCGAGCCGAGCATCGGCAGCACGTCGATGCCGCCCGCGATGCACAGGTAGCCGCGCATGCCGCGTTTCGCGGCCGGCAGCACGAGCGTCTGCCCGGCGGCGACCGGCAGGCTCCACCACGAATGAACGGGCTTGCCGTCGAGCGTCGCACCGAACTCGGTGCCGGTGATCGCGATGCGCGTGGCGCGCGTGAAGCGGAACGTGGCGGGGCCGATCGTGATTTCGACGGCCGCCGCGTCGGGGCGGTTGCCGACGAGCCGGTTGCCGACTTCGAGCGCGAGGCCGTCGAGCGCGCCGCCCTGCGCGACGCCGAGATGGCGCGTGCCGCGGCGGCCGAGATCCTGCACGGTCGACAGCGGGCCGGCCCGCACGACCTCGATGGTGCCCGGTGCGTGGCTCTGGGTCATCGTGCGTCGACTCCGGCAATGGTGAAGCGCACGCGGTCGCCGGGCAGCAGCAGCGTCGGCTGGGGCCGCGCCGGATCGAACAGCACCTGCGACGTGCGGCCGATCAGTTGCCAGCCGCCGGGCGACGTGGCCGGGTAGATGCCCGTCTGCGCGCCGCCGATGCCGACCGAGCCGGCCGGCACCTCGAGACGCGGCGCCGCGCGGCGCGGCGTGTGCAGCGACGCGTCGAGACCGCCGAGATACGCGAAACCGGGCTGGAACCCGACGAAGAACACGACGTAGGCGCCGGCCGCGTGGCGCGCGACGACCTCGTCGGCCGACAGGCCCGTGTGGGCGGCGACGGCAGCCAGGTCGGGGCCGGCGGCACCGCCGTACTCGACCGGGATCTCGACCTCGCGGCCGTCCGCGTGCTCGACGTCGGCCGTCTCCCACGCGTCGCGCAGCGCGGGCGTGAGCGACTCGGCCGTCGCGGCGAGCGCGTCGAACACGATGGTCAGGTTGTTCATGCCGGGAACGACGTCGATCACGTCGGGCCACGCGCGCGCGGCCTCGGCCACGGCCCAGACGCGGCGTTGGCAATCGAGCGTGGCGGGCGGCGGCACCTCGCAGACGAGGGCGGCATCGCCGAGCGGATAAATGCGGGGTGGCGTCATCGGACTGGCACGGTTCGGACGGCAATGTTAGCGCACATTGTCAATAAAATATCGACAACTTCTCAATAAGCGTTTTCGCCTAGCTCGCCGGCCGGGGCTTCTGGCGTACACTCGGGCACATCCTGTCATCCGGCTTGCGCCTGTCCATGAAGCGTCCTGCGACCAAGATCGTGTCATCCGAACACCTCGTTTCCGATTCGAGCGCGGAGCTGTCGGAGCTCGAATACGGGCTCATCATGGCCGGGAACGCGTTCAACCGCTGGATGGTGCGCTGCATGTCGGCGGCCGGCGCGAAGGACATGACGGCGGTCGAGGTCTCGCTGCTGCATCACGTCAGCCATCGCGAACGCAAGAAGAAGCTCGCCGACATCTGCTTCGTGCTCAATATCGAGGATACGCACGTCGCGACCTATGCGCTGAAAAAACTGATCGCCCGCGGCTATGTGAAGAGCGAGAAGAACGGCAAGGAAGTGTTCTTCTTCGCGACCGACGCGGGCCGCGACCTGTGCCTGAAGTACCGCGAGGTCCGCGAGCATTGCCTGATCGAGACGCTGAAGGACAGCGGCCTCACCAACGAGCAGATCGGCGACGCGGCGCAGTTGCTGCGCCACGCATCGGGCCTGTACGACACGGCCGCGCGCGCGGCGGCATCGCTGTAAACGATTGCGGCAACGGTCGGGCGCGGCGACGCGCTCACGGGCAGGCGGCGCCGAGCGCGGCGCCGCGCTCGGCATTATCCGGCGGCCGGGTAAAGCGCGGCGTCGGTGACGATCCAGCGCAGCGCGAGATCGTGCGCCTCGGCCGGCAGCGCATCGACGCGGCACGCTTCGTACGCGATGCCGACCGTCACGGGCAGCGTGTCGCCCGGCCACGCGGCGAGCGTGCGGTCGTAGTAGCCGCCGCCGTAGCCGAGCCGGTAGCGCTGCGGATCGAATCCCACACAGGGAATCAGCAAAAGATCGGGCACGACGACGATTCCCGACGCCGGTTCGGGAATCCGGTGATGACCTTCGCGCATCGGCGTGTGCGCGTCCCATGCGTGGAACGCGAGCGGCGTGTGACGCTCGCCGATCACCGGCAGCGCGGCGCAGCGGCCGGCCCCTGCCGCGCACCATGCGAGCACCGCATCGCGCGCATCGAATTCGCCCGGCAGCGGCCAGTAGAACCCGACCGTGCGCGGCGCGAGACGGTCGAGCAGCATGCGCAGCCGCGCGTCGAGCGCGGCGTTCGCGGCAGGTTGCGACGCGGCGTCGCGACGGGCGCCGGACAGCGTTTTGCGCAGCGCAACCTTCGGGTTCGGCACAGGGTTGCGTGCTATGCTTTCGCTCACTTCGTGCTCCATTCAAAACGATGTCGAACAGCCTTTTCCGAGTATATCGCGCGGTCGCGCTGGCGCTTTCCGCCGCCGCGCTCGTCGCGGGCACGGCCGCATGTGCCGCACCGAACGACGACACGCTCCCCGGGGATGACCAGATCTTCGTGCAGCTTCGCGAAGCCGCACGCCGCAACGACGCCGCGAAGGCCGCGCAGCTCGCGTCGATGATCCCGAACTATCCGGTTCCGTCCTACGTCGAGTATTTCCAGATCAAGCCGCAGCTGTTCGATTCGACCGGCCGCGCGCGCGTCGATGCGCCGGACGCGCCCGTGCAGTCGTTCCTGCAGCGCTACGACGGCCAGGCGATCGCCGATCGCCTGCGCAACGACTACCTGCTCGTGCTCGGCGCGCGCCACGACTGGCGCAATTTCGACGATCAGTACAAGCGTTTCGTGCTCGACGACGACACGCAGGTCAAGTGCTATGCGCTCGAATCGCGCGCGGCGCGCAACGAGAACGTCGCCGACGCGGCGCGCGCGCTGCTCGTCGAGCCGAAGAACTACGGCGATGCATGCGTCGACCTGATCACCGCGCTCACCGTCAACCAGCAGTTCACGAGCGACGACGTGTGGCAGCAGGCGCGCCTCGCGTACGAGCAGAACTACACGACGCTCGGCGGCAAGATCGTCGATGCGCTCGGCCCGCGCCCGGTCGGCTTCGACCAGGCGACGAGCGCGCCGCCGCTGTATCTCGCGCGCGGCGTCGGGCCCGACGCCGCGTCGCATCAGCTCGCGCTGATCGCGCTCGGCCGCATGGCGCGCAACGATCCGGATGCCGCCGCCGGGATGCTGACGACGGTCGCGCCTTCGCTCACCAAGCAGGAACAGGCGATCGCATGGGGCGCGATCGGCTACCAGGGCGCGATCAAGCGCTCGCCGATGGCATCGGTCTGGTATGCAAAATCGGCGAACGCGCCGCTGTCGAACCCGGGCTACGAATGGCGCACGCGCGCCGCGCTGCTCGCCGGCAACTGGCCGATGGTGCGCTGGTCGATCGAGCAGATGCCGCCGTCGCTGCGCAACGATCCGGCGTGGATCTACTGGCATGCGCGCGCGCTCAAGCAGAGCGGCGACACGCTGCAGGCGAACCAGGAATTCGAGCAAGTCGCCGGCCAGTTCAACTTCTACGGGCAGTTGGCTGGCGAAGAGCTGGGCCAGCGCACGACGATCCCGCCGCGCACGAAGGTGAGCGACGCGGAGATCGACGCGATGGGCAAGATCCCGGGCTTCGCGCTCGCGCAGCGCTTCTATGCGCTGAACCTGCGCCTCGAAGGCAATCGCGAATGGAACTGGCCGCTGCGCGGGATGACCGATCGCCAGCTGCTCGCGGCCGCCGAATACGGCAAGCGCGTCGAGCTGCTCGACCGCACGGTCAACACCGCCGACCGCACGAAGGCCGAGCACGACTTCACGCTGCGCTATCCGTCGCCGTACCGCACGACCGTCGAGCGCTATGCGCAGTCGACGGGCCTCGACGTCGAGTGGGCGTACGGGCTCATCCGCCAGGAATCGCGCTTCATCATCAGCGCGCGTTCGTCGGTCGGCGCGGGCGGCCTGATGCAGCTGATGCCGGCGACGGCCCAGATGGTCGCGAAGAAGCTCGGCATGGGCACGATC
This sequence comes from Burkholderia sp. 9775_39, assembly GCF_015712225.1. Taxonomy (NCBI): domain Bacteria; kingdom Pseudomonadati; phylum Pseudomonadota; class Betaproteobacteria; order Burkholderiales; family Burkholderiaceae; genus Burkholderia; species Burkholderia sp. 9775_39. The sequence continues at coordinate 33,070 of NZ_JACCQC010000033.1, forward strand.
TCGCGGGCGCAGATGCACGACATCGATACCAACATCCAGCTCGGCACCTGGTATCTGGCAGACATCTACAACAACTTCGACAGCTCGCCGGTGCTCGCCACGGCCGGCTACAACGCGGGCCCGGGCCGGCCGCGCCAGTGGCGCCAGGTGTTGACGCAGCCGGTCGAAGGCGCGATCTTCGCGGAGACGATTCCGTTCAACGAGACGCGCGACTACGTGAAGAACGTGCTGTCGAACACCGTCTACTACGCGGCGCTCTTCGAGGGCAAACCGCAGTCGTTGAAGAAACGTCTAGGCATGATCTCGCCCTGATACACGAACTGCCGCGCGAGACGCGGCAGTGTTCTTTTTAGGACCCGAACATGGATCGCCAGACCGTTGCGCTGCTGGGCGGCACCGGCTTCATCGGCAGCCGGCTCGTCAATGCGCTGATCGATGCCGGCAAGCAGGTGCGGATCGGTACGCGGCGGCGCGAGCACGCGCGCCACCTGCAGATGCTGCCGGTCGACATCGTCGAACTCGACGCGCTCGATACGCGCACGCTCGCGCGCTTCGTCGCCGGCGCGCACGCGGCGATCAACCTGATCGGCGTGCTGCACGGCGGCCGCGGCACGCCGTACGGGCCGGGTTTCGCGCGCGCGCACGTCGCACTGCCGGCCGCGCTCGCGACGGCCTGCACCGAGGTCGGCGTGCGGCGCCTGCTGCACATGAGTGCGCTCGGCGCCGATCCGCACGGCGCGAGCATGTACCAGCGCTCGAAGGGCGACGGCGAAGCCGCGCTGCATGCGGTCGCGGCTACCGATTCGCTCGCGCTGACGATCTTCCGTCCGTCGGTCGTGTTCGGCCCCGGCGATGCATTCCTCAACACGTTCGCGAACCTGCAGCGCACGGTGCCCGTGCTGCCGCTCGCGATGCCCGACGCGCGCTTCCAGCCGGTATTCGTCGGCGACGTCGTGCGCGCGTTCGTCAACACGCTCGATCTCGCGGGCGCGCACGGCAAGACCTACGAACTCGGCGGCCCGACCGTCTACACGCTCGAGCAACTGGTGCGCTATTGCGGCACGCTGGTCGGCCGGCAGGCACGCATCGTGCGGCTGCCCGACGCGCTTGCGCGGCTGCAGGCGAGCGTGTTCGAATGCCTGCCGGGCGAACCGGTGCTCACGCGCGACAATCTCGCGACGATGTCGGTGCCGAACGTGCTGTCGGGGCCGCTCGCGCCGGAACTCGGGCTCTCGCCCGCGAGTCTCGAAAGCATTGCGCCCGCGTATCTCGGCGACGCGGCCAGGCGCTCGCGGTTCGACTGGTTCCGCTCGCGTCGCTAATACCCGCGGGGCGCCGCCGGCCGGCGCTTCTTTTCCCTTTTCGCATTTTCCGGAACCCCGTCATGAAGCTCGTCATTGGAGACAAGAACTACTCGTCGTGGTCGATGCGGCCGTGGCTGCTGCTCGCGCATTTCGGCATCCCGTTCGACGAGATCGTGGTCGAGCTGCGCCGCGACGACACGGCCGCGCGCATCCGCGAATATTCGCCGACCGGCAAGGTGCCGTGCCTCGTCGACGATCACGGCTTCGCGATCTGGGATTCGCTCGCGATCGCCGAGACGCTCGCCGAGCGCTATCCGCAATTCCCGATGTGGCCGGCCGACCCGCTCGCGCGTGCGCATGCGCGCTGCGTGTCCGCCGAGATGCATTCGGGCTTCATGGCGCTGCGCACGCAGATGGGCATGAGCATCCGCGCGTCGATGCCGGGGCGCGGCGCGACGCCCGACGCGCTCGCCGACGTCGCGCGCATCGACGCGCTGTGGAGCGAATGCATCGAGGCGTCGGGCGGGCCGTTCCTGTTCGGCGAATTCGGGATCGCCGATGCGATGTATGCGCCGGTCGTGATGCGCTTCAACACGTATGCGCCGGCGCTGTCGCCGGAGGCGGCCGGCTATGCGGCGCGGGTGACCGCGCTGCCGGCCGTGCAGCAGTGGATCGACGCTGCACGCCGTGAAACCAACGTGATCGCCGAATACGAACCCCAGCCATGAACATCTACGCAGTAGGCGGCGCGATCCGCGACGAATTGCTCGGCGTGCCGGTGCAGGACCGCGACTACGTGGTGGTCGGCGCGACGCCCGAGCAGATGACCGCGCAGGGCTTCCGGCCGGTCGGCAAGGATTTCCCGGTGTTCCTGCATCCGCAGACGCAGGAGGAGTACGCGCTGGCGCGCACCGAGCGCAAGACGGCGGCCGGCTATCACGGCTTCCAGTTCCACTACGCGCCGGACGTGACGCTCGACGAGGATCTCGCGCGGCGCGACCTGACGATCAACGCGATGGCGCGCGAGGTGAGCCCGGAAGGCGCGCTGGTCGGCCCGGTGATCGATCCGTTCGACGGGCAGGCCGACCTGCGTGCGCGTGTGTTCCGGCACGTGAGCGACGCGTTCGTCGAGGATCCGGTGCGGATCCTGCGGATCGCGCGCTTTGCCGCGCGGTTCGCGGATTTCACGGTCGCGGACGAAACGCTCGCGCTGATGCGGCGGATGGTCGACGCGGGCGAGGTCGACGCGCTCGTCCCCGAACGCGTGTGGCAGGAAATCGCGCGCGGGCTGATGGAGGCGAAGCCGTCGCGGATGTTCGCGGTGCTGCGCGACTGCGGCGCGCTCGCGCGCATCCTGCCCGAGGTCGACGCGCTGTGGGGCGTGCCGCAGCGCGCCGATTACCACCCGGAAGTCGATACCGGCGTGCACGTGATGATGGTCGTCGACTACGCGGCGAAGCAGGGCTATTCGCTGGCGGTGCGCTTCGCGGCGCTCACGCACGATCTCGGCAAGGGCACGACGCCCGCGGACGTGCTGCCGCGCCACGTCGGCCACGAAAGCCGCAGCGTCGAGCTGCTCAAGCCGTTGTGCGAGCGGCTGCGGGTGCCGAACGAATGCCGCGATCTCGCGCTGGTGGTCGCGCGCGAGCACGGCAACCTGCATCGCGTGATGGAAATGGGCGCGGCCGCGCTGGTGCGGCTGTTCGAGCGCAGCGACGCGCTGCGCAAGCCGGCGCGCTTCGCCGAGCTGCTGCAGGCCTGCGAATCGGATGCGCGCGGCCGGCTCGGACTCGATGCGCAGCCGTATCCGCAGGCCGAGCGGTTGCGCGTCGCGCTCGCGGCCGCGCGCAGCGTCGATGCCGGCGCGATCGCACGCGGCATCGGCAGCGACACGGAGAAGATCAAGGAAGCCGTGCATCGCGCGCGGATCCAGGCCGTCGCGCAGGCGCTCGCGATCGGCGAGTAGCCGGCAGGTAGCAGGAGCGGAACAGCGCGCGGCCAGCCGTTACGGTTTCTTCTTACGTGCCGGAGTCGCGGCCGCCGGGCGTTTGCCGGCGGCGGCGCGCGGCTTCGCCGCTCCCTTCTTTTCGGCTGAGCCGGCCCTGGGCGGCCGTGCCGCGGCGGCGTCGCGGTCATCCCGTTTGGACGCCGGTGCGCGCCGGCTCACGCGCGGCTCGCCGGGCTTCGACTGCCTGATTTCCGTCGTCGCGGACACGAATTCCGCACCACTGTCGTCGAACAGCGGCAGCGTGCTGACGGTGATCAGCTCGGCCGGCCCGTCGCCGACATTGGCCACGCGATGCCGCTTGCGCGCGTCGAAGTGCAGCGAGTCGCCGGGCGTCAGCGGGTAATTCTTCTTGCCGACCGTGTAGCAGATGCGGCCCGCCAGCACGTACACGAATTCGTCGCCGCCGTGCGCGACCCATTCCGACCGGTAGCCCTCCATCATCTGCACCTTCAGCGCGTTGATCTGGCTGCCGTCGAAGGTGGTGGACAGCCGCTCGTACCACTGCGACGCGGCGTCGAGCGCGTACGGCTTGCGGCTGCCCTCGTGCGAATCGGGCTGCGCCTGGCGCGGCTGCTCGATCAGCGTGCCGAGCGGCACGCCCAGCGCCTTCGCGACGTTGACGAGCGACGACAGCGAGATGCCCGTCAGATGGCGCTCGACCTGCGACAGGAACCCGACCGACAGGTTCGCTTCGGTCGCCACTTCCAGCAGCGTCTTCTTCGCTTCCCGGCGCAGGCGGCGAATGCGCTGGCCGATACGCATGAGGTCTGAATCCATGAATCTCTTTCGTGGCAACGAGTCGGGGCGCGGGCAGGGGCCGTGCGGCTGCCCGGGGCGGCGAGGCCGGCGCATTGTACCGCGCAGCGTCGCGGGGGCGAATCGGCGTTGTGCGGGGATCCGCATGCGGCACGCCGATTTTAGTCCTACGAAAATCTTGGCTTGACCTCGATTTCGACGTGCTCTAGATTCTGTCGCGCATCAAACAAAGTTAAGTGAGACAAAAATTTTACCGAAGGCCTGCCGGCCGCGCGTCGTGCCGCGCGTGACCTGCGCCGCAACGACGTGCCGTGCCCGGTGCGCGATGCCGCGCCACGCCGCCGGCCGCCGACAACAACGAATAACGGGCATCCGATGATCGATCGACTGAAATACAGCTTCTCCGGCCTTCCCCCGTACGACGCGTCCGTCGCCGACACGCAGGCCGGCCTGTCGCGCCTGCTCGATGCCGCGCGACTCGACGCGGTGGTGATCACGTCGCAGGACGAATACGTGACCGAATACCTGCCGCGCAGCAACAACCCGCGCTACGCGGTGTCCGGCTTCGACGGCTCGGCCGGCTGCGGGATCTTCCTGAGCGCGGCGACCGCGCAGGCGCTCGATCTGCCGCCGTTCGTGCTGTTCGTCGATGGCCGTTATCACTTCCAGGCCGACCAGCAGTGCGATCCGGCGCGCGTGCGCGTCGAGAAGCTCGGCATGAACGTGACGATCTGGCAGGCGATGGCCGACTGGTTGCTCGCGCACGCGAGCCGGCTCGCGCGGGTCGGCTACGACGCGCGGCGGATCAGCGTCGGGCAGCGCAACCGGCTGTTCGAGCAGACGCAGGCCGCGTCGCTCGACTGGACGAGCCTCGCCGATCGCGAGATCGACCGCGCGATCGCGCTGCCGGGCTGGAACGTCGAACGGCCGATCTTCGAGCTCCCGGCAGCGATGACGGGCCTGAGCGTCGCGCAGAACCTCGACGCGCTGAACCGGCGGCTCGCCGCGCATACCGGCGCGGCCGACGGCAAGACCGCGTTCTTCACCTGCGCGTCGGACGATCTCGCGTATCTGCTGAACAGCCGCGGCTATCACATCCCGAACGTGTCGTCGCACCTCGGCTTCCTGTTCGCGATCGGCGAGCAGGTGGTGCTGTTCTTGCCGGAAGGCTGCGACCGCTGCGAGGTCGCGCTCGATTCGTATCCGGCGCTGCAGGTGATCCGGCGCGACGTGGCGGCGCTCGAGCGCTTCCTCGCACGGTTCGCGGTCGAGCACGTGTGCTACGGCTTCGAATCGGTGAACTGCGCGCTCGTCGACGCGGTGAACCGGGTGTGGCCGCATGCGCGGCATGCCGATTTCAACCCGGTCGAGGCGCTGCGGGCGAGCAAGACGTCGGCCGTGCTCGACCGCTTCCGCGACGCGTTCGCGCGCAGCTCCGCGGCGATCGCCGAGACGATGCGCTGGGCGAAGAACGGCGAGCCGGGCGTGCGCCACACCGAGTACGACCTCGCGCGCACGATCAACGACGCGTACGGCGCCCGTTCGGCGGTCGCGCTGACGTTTCCGTCGATCGCGGCGAACGGCGCGAACAGCGCCTTCGCGCACTACACGGCGGCGAGCGCCGACGTCGAGCTGACCGAAGGCGAACTCGTGCTGCTCGACAGCGGCGCGTACTACGAAGCGGGCTTCGCGACAGACTGCACACGCGTCGTGCTGCGTCGCACGCGACCGGACACGGTCGCGCAGCCGTGGCAGCGCGAGATCTACACGGTCGCGCTGAAGGCGTGCATCAAGGGGCTCGTCACGCGCTTTCCGGCCACCGCCACGGGCGGCGACGTCGATGCGCTGGTGCGGCAGGTGTGCCGCGACCATGGCTACGATTTCGGCCACGGCACCGGGCACGGCGTCGGGATTCACGTGCACGAGGGCGGCGTGCGGTTCGCGCCGGGCGCGACCTACGGGCTGGTGCCGAATGCGGTGATTTCGGTCGAGCCGGGCATCTACCTGCCGGGCAAGGGCGGCGTGCGGATCGAGAACATCGTGATCGTGCGGGCGGACGACGCGCAGCCGGACACCGTGACGTTCGAGAACATCGTGACGGTCGGCTACGACTGGGACCTGATCGATCTCGACCTGCTGGACGACGCCGAGCGCGCGTACCTGCGCGACTACGAGCGGCTGTGCGTGGCGCGCGGCACGCAGGTCACCGCGTGTCCGCTGTTGTAACGAAGGGAGAGGCGGGAGCGCGGCCGCCGGGCGGCCGCGCGGCGCGACGTCAGCGCGTCAGCGCCGACACGCGCCCGTCGGGGCCGTACACGCCGGCCGGCGCGGGCGCCGAGCGCAGCACCGCGAGCGCGCGCTCGTTGTAGTCCATCCGGATCCGGATCAGCATTCCGTTGTTCGCGTTGGCCTGGCGCGCGCGTTCGGCGGCCTGTTGCAGCAGTTGCCAGCGGCTGGCGAGGCGCGCATCGCGCTCGGCCGCCTGGTCCATGCCTTTCTTGCCGGCCGGAAAGCCGAGCGCGCAAAGCTGCGTGTCGCGCGTGCGTTCGAGCTGCGCGAGCCGGTCGATCAATGCGCTTTTCTTCTCGACGATCCCGGGCAGCATCTCGAGCGGCTCGGCCGTCGTCAGCGCCTTTTCCTCGTAGACGAGCAGCGACGCGAACGCTTCGACCGTCGCGTGTTCGTCGTTGACCGTGGCCAGCAGCTCTTCTCTCATCGCGTCATGCTCGTCACGCCGGCGCGTGCAGTGCTGCGCACGCCGGCAAACCGGGTGACCCGGCCACGAGGCCGGGAGTTAGCTGCCCGGGCGCTGCTGCTGGAGCAGCTCGCGGGCGGTGTTCAATACGCCGTCGGCGATCTTGTTCGCGTCGATCGTCAGCGTGCCGTTGTTCAGCGCGTCCTTGATCGACTGGACCAGGCCCGTGTCGATATCGGCGTCGCCCGACGCGGATACCGAACGCAGCTGGCCGGACAGACCCGACAGGTTCACGGTCGTGTCGCCGCCGGTCGATCCGGCGTCGCCTGCCTGCGCGGACGACTGGGCCGTGCCGGACGGCGCACGGGCCGCGCCGTTGCCGGTCGGCGCGAGGGGGCTCGGTTTCGGAGTGGAATCGATCTTCACGATGGGTTTCCTGTACGGTTTGACCCAGATAACGGCCGGGTCGGCCCGAACTTTAGCATCGCGAGCCCGAAATGCTCCGAATAAACAATTCTTTACATTCTTGCGGCAGATCCGTCCCTACAGCGGAATTTCCACGGTGCCGGCGTCCTTGACGATCGCCGTGACGATCTGCCCGGCCGCCATCCGCACCCGCACCGACTGGCCGGGCGCCGCATTCGCGAGCACGCTGCCTTCGGCCGAAATCGTGAAGCCGGGGCCGGCCGCGACGACCCGCACCGTCTGCCCGGCCGACACCGACGCCGCGCTCTTCAGCATGTCCTGCCGCAGCGGCAGCCCGGCCGAGATGCGCGCGAGCGCGGTTGCGCCGATCGCCTGCGCCGGATCGGTGATCACCGCGAGCGGCAGCACCGTCAGGTCGCCGTCGCGCGCGACCAGGTCGGCCGCGGAGAGCGGCTCGCCGGGCGCGATCTGGCGCGCGGCGACGTAATAGGTGGCCTGCACGGCGACCTTCGCCTGCAGGTAGACGGTCCACGGCCGCTCGCCCGCGCAGCGCACGCCGACCGTCGTGCGGCCCCACAGGCGCGCGCCGGTCGGCAAAAACGGTTCGAGCGTCGTGCACGCGGCGAGCCCGCGCGGAAAGGCGGTCGTGACGGTCGCGGTGGTCTTGCCGGGCAGGCCGGCGATCTGCTGCTGCAGGAACGCGAGCGCCGCGCGCCGGATCGTTTCGGGATCTTGCTGGCCGGGCGGCGTCGCCGGCCGGGCGGCAGGGGCGGCCGGAGCCGGATTGCCGGAAGCGGCCGCCGTGCGCGGCGCCGCCGCTGATGCCGCACGGGCTGCCGCGAGGCGGGCGGCGGCGGCCGTTTGCGGCGCCGGCCGCGCGGGATTCGATGCAGGCTCGGCCGTGCCGGCGACGACCGTCGCGATCGCGGAAGGATCGACTGCGCGCGACGGCGCACCGTAACCGGCGTTCGGGCGGGCGGCTGCGTAGACGGGGGCCGCCGCAGCGGCCGGCGGCGGGACGCTCGTCACGACCATCTGGCCGGCCGGTTGCGCCGCGTAGCCGGCGCCGGTCGAGGCGCTCGCCCCGCCGGCCGCGCGCTGCGCACCCGAAACCGAAGCGGCGCCCGCATTCCCGCCGAACTGCCCGCCACTCGCCGCATTGGCATGCGCGAGCGCGGTGTCGGCCGTCTCGCCGCGCCCGGGAATCACGATCATCCCGTCGTCGGCGTGGGCGGCAGGCGCGGCGATCCACAGCGCCGCGGCGAGCGCGAACGCACGCCGGACGTGCGCGAGCCGCCCGTTCCTGTCGCGAAGTGCGCCGCCAGTCATCGCCATGCCTCCGATCCGTTGATCCGCTTCGCATTCTAGGGAGCGCGGGCGTCGCGCAAACGATGAATAGAGGGGGCCTTTGCCGCGTTATTCGCCCGATTGCCGGTTGCGTCTCGCGCCTACCATCGCTGTCATGGAAAAAAGCCTCTCGGGTCGCCATCCGGCGCGAGGGGCGTGCAGCGCTTCATACGGAGAGACGCACACATGCTGGACAAACTCGATGCGGAATTCGCGTTCGGCCGACAGGCGCTCGACGTGCGCGCCTATCGGCAGGAACTGCTGTCGTCGAACATCGCGAACGCCGACACGCCCGGCTACCAGGCCCGCGACGTCGATTTCGCGTCGACGCTCGCGCGCTCGCTGAAGCAGACGAGCGGCGGCCTGGCGCCGAGCAACGCCGCGCAACTGCCGATGACGCAGCCGGCCGGCGTGACGAGCGGCATGTCGATGGTGTCGACGGCGCCCGGGCACATGGCCGGCACCGCGAAGCTGATCCCGACCGGCGGCCCGGCGGACGACTACGGCCGTGCGCAATACCGGATGCCGCTGCAGCCGTCGCTCGACGGCAACACGGTCGATCTCGACGTCGAGCGCGTGCAGTTCGCGAACAACGCGCTGCACTACGAGACCGGGATGACCGTGATGACCCAGCAGATCAAGGCGATGATCGCCGCGATCACGACCAACTCGTAAGCGCCGCTTCCGAACCTCGCCCAGCACAAGGAGCTTCCATGCCTTCGTTGATGAACATCTTCGGCGTCGCCGGTTCGGCGCTGTCCGCGCAATCGCAGCGCCTGAACGTCACCGCGTCGAACCTCGCGAACGCCGACAGCGCGACCGGCCCCGACGGCAAGCCGTACAAGGCCAAGCAGGTCGTGTTCGCGACCGACCCGATGGGCGGCGCGCGCACCGCGTCCGGCCAGGGCGTGGGCGGCGTGCGGGTGACCAAGGTGATGGACGACCCGTCGCCGATGAAATCGACCTACGACCCGGCGAACCCGGCCGCCGACGCGAACGGCTACGTGCAGATGCCGAACGTCGATCCGGTGCAGGAGATGGTGAACATGATCTCGGCGTCGCGCTCGTACCAGGCCAACGTCGAGACGCTGAACACCGCGAAGACGCTGATGCTCAAGACGCTGACGATCGGCTCGTAAGCCGCGCGCGGCCCGACCTTACCGACCCGACAGTTCCGACAGAAGGCCACCCAGGATGACTTCCTCCAACACGACGATCGGCAGCAACGGCACCAACGTGTCGACGCTGCCGACCGACACGATGAACACCAACAACGTGTCGTCGACGAACGGCACGTCGGCGAGCGACCTGCAGGCGACGTTCCTGAAGCTGCTCGTCACGCAGTTGCAGAACCAGGATCCGACCAGCCCGGTCGACAGCTCGCAGATGACGTCGCAGCTCGCGCAGATCAACACGGTGAGCGGCATCGCGCAGTTGAACACGTCGCTCACGTCGCTGTCGACGCAGCTCGCGGCCGGCCAGCAGACGCAGGCCGCGCTGCTGATCGGCACCAACGTGCTCGCGCCGGGCAACGGCGTCGCGGTGAAGGGCGGCGCGGCGTCGCCGTTCGGCGTGTCGCTCGCGAATTCGGTGTCGAACCTGACGATCACCGTGAAGAACTCGGCGGGCGCCGTCGTGAACACGATCAACGCGGGCGCGCAGTCGGCCGGCACCGTGCCGTTCAACTGGACGCCGACCGACGCGGCCGGCAACGCGCTGCCGGACGGCACGTACACGGTCAGCGCGTCGTACACCAACAGCGCCGGCACGCCGCAGGCGGCCACGACGCTCGCGGCCGCGACGGTGCAGAGCGTGGTCAAGCAGGCGGACGGCACCGCGGGGCTCGTGCTGTCGAACGGCACGACGGTGGGGCTCACCCAGGTTGCGTCGATCTTCCCGAACACCAAGTCGTCCACGTCCGGCGACACCACTACCAACTGATCGAGCTTTCTCGTAACGGAGACCGAAATGGGTTATCAACAGGGTCTGAGCGGCCTCGCCGGCGCATCGAACGCGCTCGACGTGATCGGCAACAACATCGCGAACGCGAACACGGTCGGCTTCAAGTCGAGCACCGCGCAATTCGCCGACATGTACGCGAACTCGGTCGCGACGTCGGTCAACACGCAGATCGGCATCGGCACGTCGCTGAACTCGGTGCAGCAGCAGTTCGGCCAGGGCACGATCAATACGACGAACTCGTCGCTCGACGTCGCGATCAACGGCAACGGCTTCTTCCAGATGTCGAACAACGGCGTGACGACGTACTCGCGCGACGGCACGTTCCAGCGCGACAAGAACGGCTTCATCGTCGACTCGCAGGGCCGTAACCTGATGGGCTACGCGGCCAACGCGGGCGGCGTGATCAATACCGCGCAGACCGTGCCGCTGCAGGCGCCGACCACCAACATCGCGCCGACCGCGACGACCAAGATCACCGGCCAGTTCAACCTGAACTCGCAGGACACGGTGCCGACCAAGACGCCGTTCAGCGCGACCGACAACACGACGTACAACTACACGACGTCGATCCAGGTGTACGACTCGCTCGGCGGCTCGCAGGCGGTCAACATGTACTTCGTGAAGTCGGCGGCCGGCACGTGGGAAGCGTACGCGGGCGTGCAGGGCGGCGCGACGACCGATCTCGGCACGATCACGTTCGATACGTCCGGCGCGATCCAGAGCACGACGACCGGCACGCCGGCCACGCCGACCGCGTCGCTCGGCCAGTTCCAGTTCACCGTGCCGAACACCGACGGTTCGGCGACGCCGCAGAAGCTCACGCTCGACCTGACCGGCACGACGCAGTACGGCGGCAAGGACGGCGTGAACAACCTCGCGCAGGACGGCTACGCGAGCGGCACGCTGACGACCTACTCGATCGGCGCCGACGGCAAGCTGACCGGCAACTACTCGAACGGCCAGACCGCCGTGCTCGGCCTGATCGCGCTCGCGAACTTCAACAACCCGAACGGGCTGGTGAACCTCGGCGGCAACCAGTATGCGGAATCCGCCGCGTCGGGCGTGCCGCAGGTCTCCGCGCCGGGCAGCACGAACCACGGCACGCTGCAGGGCAGCGCGCTCGAGAACTCGAACGTCGACCTCACGTCGCAGCTCGTCAACCTGATCACCGCGCAGCGCAACTACCAGGCGAACGCGCAGACGATCAAGACGCAGCAGACCGTCGACCAGACGCTCATCAACCTGTAAGCGCGGATAACCGGCAGCCATGGACCGACTGATCTATACGGCGATGACGGGCGCGTCGCAGTCGCTCGACCAGCAGGCGGTGGTCGCGAACAACCTCGCGAACGCATCGACGACGGGCTTTCGCGCGCAACTCGCGACGTATCGCGCGGTGCCGATGAATTTCGGCGACGGCAGCAAGATCGATCCGACGACGACGCGCACCTACGTGCTGTCGTCGACGCCCGGCGCCGACTACGCGCCGGGTCCGATCACGCGCACCGGCAATCCGCTCGACGTCGCCGTGCAGGGCCCGGGCTGGCTGTCGGTGCAGACGGCCGACGGCAGCGAGGCGTACACGCGCGCCGGCAACCTGCATGTCGACGAGAATGGCCAGCTCGTCAACGCGAGCAACCTGCCGGTGATCGGCAACGGCGGCCCGATCTCGGTGCCGCCGAACGCGGAAGTGACGATCGGCAAGGACGGCACGGTGTCCGCGCTGATGCCGGGCGACCCGCCGACGGCCGTCGCGATCGTCGACCAGATGAAGCTCGTCAATCCCGATCCGGCCACGCTCACGCGCGGCAACGACGGGCTGTTCCGCACCGCCGACGGCAATCCGGCCGACGTCGACCCGAACGTGGTCGTCACGCCGAATTCTCTCGAAGGCAGCAACGTGAACCCGGTGACTGCGATGGTCGCGATGATCGACAACGCGCGGGCGTTCCAGCTGCAGTCGAAGCTGATCCAGACGGCCGACCAGAACGAGCAGACGGCGAACCAGTTGCTCAATTTCAGCTGAGCGCCCGCGCCAGCCTAAGCAGGAGACCAGACAAGTGAATCGTTCGCTCTACATCGCCGCCACCGGCATGAATGCGCAGCAGGCGCAGATGGACGTGATTTCGAACAACCTCGCGAACACCAGCACGAACGGCTTCAAGGCGTCGCGCGCGGTGTTCGAGGATCTGCTGTACCAGACCATCCGCCAGCCCGGCGCGAACTCGACGCAGCAGACCGAGCTGCCGTCGGGCCTGCAGCTCGGCACCGGCGTGCAGCAGGTCGCGACCGAGCGCCTGTACACGCAGGGCGGCCTCACGCAGACCGGCAACTCGAAGGACGTCGCGATCAACGGTGCGGGCTTCTTCCAGGTGCTGATGCCGGACGGCACCAACGCGTACACGCGCGACGGCTCGTTCCAGACCAACGCGCAGGGCCAGCTCGTCACGTCGAGCGGCTACCAGGTGCTGCCGGCGATCACCGTGCCGCAGAACGCGCAGTCGCTGACGATCGGCAAGGACGGCGTCGTGTCGGTCACGCAGCCGGGCTCGAGCAACGCGGTCCAGATCGGTTCGCTGCAGATCGCGACCTTCATCAACCCGGCCGGCCTCGAGGCGAAGGGCGAGAACCTGTTCGCGGAAACGACGTCGTCGGGCGCGCCGAACGTGTCGCAGCCGGGGCTGAACGGCGCGGGCGTGCTCAACCAGGGCTACGTCGAGGCGTCGAACGTGAACGTCGTGCAGGAACTCGTCAACATGATCCAGACGCAGCGTGCCTACGAGATCAACAGCAAGGCCGTGACGACGTCCGACCAGATGCTGCAGACCGTCACGCAGATGAAGAGCTAACCGGAAGTCCCGCCGTCGCCATGAAGCAGGTTCGCCTCCCCTCGTCAGCCACCGTCCGCGCCGCGTGCGCGGTCGCGGTGGCGGCGCTCGCCGGTTGCGCGCAGATCCCGCGCGATCCGATCATCCAGCAGCCGATGACGGCGCAGCCGCCGATGCCGATGTCGATGCAGGCGCCCGGCTCGATCTACAACCCCGGCTTCGCGGGGCGGCCGCTGTTCGAGGATCAGCGGCCGCGCAACATCGGCGACATCCTGACGATCATGATCGCGGAGAACATCAACGCGACCAAGTCGTCGGGCGCGAACACCAACCGGCAGGGCAACACCGACTTCAACGTGCCGACCGCCGGCTTCCTCGGCGGGCTGTTCGCGAAGGCGAACCTGTCGGCGACCGGCGCGAACAAGTTCGCGGCGACCGGCGGCGCGAGCGCGGCGAACACGTTCAACGGCACGATCACGGTGACCGTCACCAACGTGCTGCCGAACGGCAACCTCGTGGTCAGCGGCGAGAAGCAGATGCTGATCAACCAGGGCAACGAATTCGTGCGTTTCTCGGGGGTCGTCAACCCGAACACGATCTCGGGCGCGAACTCCGTCTACTCGACGCAGGTCGCCGACGCGAAGATCGAATACTCGTCGAAGGGCTACATCAACGAAGCCGAGACGATGGGCTGGCTGCAGCGCTTCTTCCTCAACATCGCGCCGTGGTGATGACGATGCAGACGACCCTGTTCCACCGCCTGTCGGCCCGCGCGCATGCGGCCGCGCGGCTCGCCGTCGCGTTCGCGGCCGTGGCGGCCGCCTGCGTGCTCGGTGCCGCGCCCGCGCACGCGGAACGCCTGAAGGATCTCGCGCAGATCCAGGGCGTGCGCGACAACCCGCTGATCGGCTATGGCCTCGTCGTCGGCCTCGACGGCACGGGCGACCAGACGATGCAGACGCCGTTCACGACGCAGACGCTCGCGAACATGCTCGCGAACCTCGGCATCTCGATCAACAACGGTTCGGCCAACGGCGGCCCGTCGTCGCTGAACAACATGCAGCTGAAGAACGTCGCGGCCGTGATGGTGACGGCTACGCTGCCGCCGTTCGCCCGGCCCGGCGAGGCGCTCGACGTGACCGTATCGTCGCTCGGCAACGCGAAGAGCCTGCGCGGCGGCACGCTGCTGCTTACGCCGCTGAAGGGCGCGGACGGGCAGGTGTACGCGCTCGCGCAGGGCAACATGGCGGTCGGCGGCGCGGGCGCCAGCGCGAACGGCAGCCGCGTGCAGGTGAACCAGCTCGCGGCCGGCCGGATCGTCGGCGGCGCGATCGTCGAGCGCGCGGTGCCGAACGCGATCGCGCAGATGAACGGCGTGCTGCAGCTGCAACTGAACGACATGGACTACGGCACCGCGCAGCGCATCGTGTCCGCGGTCAACTCGAGCTTCGGCCCGGGCACCGCGACGGCGCTCGACGGCCGCACGATCCAGCTCGCGGCGCCGGCCGATTCCGCGCAGCAGGTCGCGTTCATGGCGCGGCTGCAGAACCTCGACGTGAGCCCGGACAAGGCCGCGGCGAAGGTGATCCTGAACGCGCGCACCGGCTCGATCGTGATGAACCAGATGGTCACGCTGCAGAGCTGCGCGGTCGCGCACGGCAACCTGTCGGTGGTCGTCAACACGCAGCCGGTGGTGTCGCAGCCGGGGCCGTTCTCGAACGGGCAGACGGTGGTCGCGCAGCAGTCGCAGATCCAGCTGAAGCAGGACAACGGTGCATTGAAGATGGTGACGGCCGGCGCGAATCTCGCCGACGTCGTGAAGGCGCTGAACACGCTCGGCGCGACGCCCGCGGACCTGATGTCGATCCTGCAGGCGATGAAGGCGGCGGGCGCGCTGCGTGCGGATCTGGAGATCATCTAAATGGCGGCGAACCTTCCGAACGCAAACGACCTGACGCAGCGCTTCGCGCTCGACGTGCAGGGTTTCGATGCGCTGCGCGCGCAGGCGAAGCAGTCGCCGCAGGCCGGCGCGAAGGCGGTGGCCGGCCAGTTCGACGCGATGTTCACGCAGATGATGCTCAAGAGCATGCGCGACGCGTCGCCGGACGGCGGGCTGTTCGATTCGCATACGTCGAAGATGTACACGTCGATGCTCGACCAGCAGCTCGCGCAGCAGATGTCGACGCGCGGGATCGGCGTCGCCGACGCGCTGATGAAGCAGTTGCTGCGCAACGCGGGCGTCGGCGCGGGCAGCGACACGGCGGCCGACGTCGGCGCGGGCGGCATCGGCGGCCTCGGCACGGCCGGCAACGAAGGCAGCCTCGCCGCGATGAACGCGATGGCGAAGGCCTATGCGAACGCGGCGAACAACGGCGCGCTCGCCGGCGCGCGCGGCTACTCGGCCGGCAGCGCGCTGACGCCGCCGCTGAAGGGCGCGAGCGGCGTGCAGGACGCGGACGCGTTCGTCGACCGGCTCGCGGGCCCCGCGCAGGCGGCCAGTGCGACGACCGGCATCCCGGCGCGGTTCATCGTCGGCCAGGCCGCGCTCGAATCGGGCTGGGGCAAGCGCGAGATCCGCGCGGCGGACGGCTCGACCAGCTACAACGTGTTCGGCATCAAGGCGAACAAGGGCTGGACCGGGCGCACCGTGTCGGCGCTGACCACCGAATACGTGAACGGCACGCCGCGCCGCGTGGTCGCGAAATTCCGCGCGTACGACTCGTACGAGCACGCGATGACCGACTACGCGAACCTGCTGAAGAACAATCCGCGCTATGCGGGCGTGCTGAGCGCGAGCCGCAGCGTCGAAGGCTTCGCGCACGGCATGCAGAAGGCCGGCTACGCAACCGACCCGAATTACGCGAAGAAGCTGATCTCGATCATGCAGCAGATCGGCTGACGGGCCCGCCCGCCACCGATTTGTCCCCCCTTCGGACCGCGCCCGGCACCCCGCCGCGCGCGGTTTCAACGTTTGCGCGAAAAAAATCGCCGTTTCGATCTAAACTTTCGGTCAGCACTGCCGCTAAGTGTGAGAGACCTGCGACCGGGCCCCCGTTCTGGCCCGGTTTTATTGCGCACCGGTTGCCCCGGGCGCCCATGACAAGAAAGACCGGCTAGCCATGAATATCGAAACGTCGACGGACCCCAGCCTGGATGCAGGCCACTCCGGGCCCGACTATGCCCGCCGCAATCCGCTGGAAATCGGCGTGCAGCTGCGCAACCTGGTGAATCGCGGCGATTTCCTGACCGTCCAGTATCCGGGCGGCCAGCTCGTCACGCGCCTGCTCGAGGTCGACGTCGGCGCGCGGACGTTTACGTTCGACTGGGGCGCGCTGTCCGAGCAGAACGCCGGCATCCTCGGCGCGTCGCACTGCACGTTCGCGGCCTCGCCGGAGGGCGTGCGCGTCGAATTCACCACGGGCACGCCGCGCGAGACGCGCTACGAGGGGCTGCCCGCGTTCGTCGCCGATTTCCCCGACGTGCTGGTCTGCATCCAGCGCCGCGAATATTTCCGCGTCGACGCGCCGATCGTCGATCCGTTCCTGTGCCGCGGCAAGCTGCCGGACGGCGAAAGCTTCCTGTTCGAGGTGCACAACCTGTCGCTCGGCGGCGTGGGGCTGCGCACGGCCGACGAGCGTGTCGAGGCGCTCGAGGTCGGCACGCTGCTGCCGGACGTCGAACTCGAGCTGACCGGCCACGGCAAGCTGTCGCTCGACTTGCAACTGGTGTCGCAGCGTTCGACCCAGATGCCGAACGGGTCGCGGCGCTACCAGCTCGGCTTTCGCTACATGTCGCTGCCGGGCAGTGCGGAGAACACGCTGCAGCGGCTGATCACGCAGCTCGAAATGAAGCGCCGCTCGCTCGCGCGGGCCTGACGCGCACCTGGCGGGGCCGCCCGCGCAGCAACGCCGGCGCCCCCGCCGGCCGCTTCGACCGGCGACGCACGCCCGTGCGTCGCACGTGCATTTTTTCCTCAATTTTTTCGATCCGCGGCCGTTATACCGGGAGTCACGCAACCCGGCGGCCGCAGCGCGGCCGGCTCATCAGGATCGCGCATGTCCAACACACTCATGAACCTCGGCGTCAGCGGCCTGAATGCCGCGCTCTGGGGCCTCACGACGACCGGCCAGAACATCAGCAACGCCGCGACGCCGGGCTATTCGGTCGAACGCCCCGTCTATGCGGAGGCAAGCGGGCAGTACACCAGCAGCGGCTACATGCCCCAGGGCGTGAACACCGTCACCGTGCAGCGGCAGTACAGCCAGTACCTGAGCGACCAGCTGAACGGCGCGCAGACGCAGGGCGGCGCGCTGTCGACGTGGTACTCGCTCGTCACGCAGCTGAACAACTACATCGGCAGCCCGACGGCCGGCATCTCGACCGCGATCACGAGCTACTTCACCGGGATGCAGAACGTCGCGAACAGCGCGTCCGACTCGTCGGTGCGGCAGACCGCGATGAGCAATGCGCAGACGCTCGCGAACCAGATCACCGCGGCCGGCCAGCAGTACGACGCGCTGCGCCAGAGCGTGAACACGCAGCTCACGAGCACCGTCACGCAGATCAACGCGTACACCGCGCAGATCGCGCAACTGAACCAGCAGATCGCCGCGGCGAGCAGCCAGGGCCAGCCGCCGAACCAGCTGATGGACCAGCGCGACCTCGCGGTGTCGAACCTGTCGACTCTCGCGGGCGTGCAGGTCGTGCGCAACAGCGACGGCTACAGCGTGTTCATGTCGGGCGGCACGCCGCTCGTCGTCGCGGACAAGAGCTACCAGCTCGCGACCGTCACGTCGCCGTCCGATCCGAGCGAGCTGACCGTCGTGTCGCAGGGCATCGCCGGCGCGAACCCGCAGGGGCCGAACCAGTTCCTGTCCGACGCGTCGCTGTCGGGCGGCACGCTCGGCGGCCTGCTCGCGTTCCGCAGCCAGACGCTCGACCCGGCCCAGGCCCAGCTCGGCGCGATCGCGACCAGCTTCGCCGCGCAGGTCAACGCGCAGAACGCGCTCGGCATCGACCTGTCGGGCAAGATCGGCGGCAACCTGTTTTCGACCGGCGCGCCGATCACCTACGCGAACCAGGGCAATACCGGCAACGCGACGCTGTCCGTGTCGTTCGCGAACGCCGCGCAGCCGACCACCAGCGATTACACGCTCGCGTACGACGGCGCGAATTACACGCTGACCGACCGTGCGACCGGCACGGTGGTGGGGACGTCGACGTCGATGCCGGCCTCGATCGGCGGGCTGAACTTCTCGTTCTCGTCCGGCTCGATGAGCGCCGGCGACAAGTTCACCGTGCAGCCGACGCGCGGCGCGCTGAACGGCTTCGGCCTCGCGACGTCGAACGGCTCCGCGATCGCGGCGGCCGCGCCGTACGTGCCGTCGGCCACGACGACCAACACCGGCAACGGCACGATCGGCGGGCTGTCCGTCACGAGCGCGACGGCCGCGGCCAACGCGCACAACTACACGATCACGATGGGCGGCACCGCGGCCGCGCCGACCTACACGGTCACCGACAACACGGCCGTGCCGCCGACGACCAGCGCCGCGCAGCCGTACCAGTCGGGCTCGCCGATCACGCTGACGGCGGGTGTCACGGTGACGGTGTCGGGCACGCCGGCGGCCGGCGACACGTTCAAGGTCGCGCCGAACACGGGCGGCACGAACGACGGCAGCAACGCGCTCGCGCTGTCGAAGCTCGTCAACTCGAAGGCGTTCGGCAACGGCTCGACCACGCTGACGGGCGCGTACGCGAACTACGTGAACGGCATCGGCAACACGGCGAGCCAGCTGAAGTCGTCGAGCGCCGCGCAGACCGCGCTGGTCGGCCAGATCACGCAGGCGCAGCAGTCGGTGTCGGGCGTGAACCAGAACGAGGAAGCGGCCAACCTGATGCAGTACCAGCAGCTCTACCAGGCGAACGCGAAGGTGATCCAGACCGCGTCGACGCTGTTCCAGACCGTGCTGGGCCTGTTCAACTGATTTCGGGGTTCGAAGCGATGCGGATTTCCACTGCGCAGTTCTACCAGATGAACGTCGCCCAGATGAGCGACCAGCAGGCGCAGCTCTCGCAGCTGTACCAGCAGATCTCGAGCGGCGTGAGCCTCGCGACGCCGGCCGACAACCCGCTCGGCGCGGCGCAGGCCGTGCAGCTGTCGATGACGTCGGCGACGCTGTCGCAGTACGCGGCGAACCAGAACGCCGCACTGTCGTCGCTGCAGAAGGAAGACCAGACGCTCATCAGCGTCAACAACCTGCTGAACAGCATCCACACGGTCGTGATCCAGGCCGGCGACGGCTCGCTGTCGGACAGCGATCGTTCGGCACTGTCGACGCAGCTGCAGGGCTATCGCGACCAGCTGCTGACGCTCGCGAACTCGACGGACGGCGCGGGCAACTACCTGTTCGCCGGCTTCAAGACGGCCACCGCGCCGTTCTCGAACGCGCCGGGCGGCGGCGTGACCTACAGCGGCGACACCGGCTCGCGCGAGGTGCAGATCGCCGACACGCGCTCGATCGCGCAGGGCGACAACGGCGCGAACGTGTTCCTGTCGGTGCCGATGCTCGGCAGCCAGCCGGTGCCGCTCGCCGGCACCGGCAACACCGGCACCGGCACGATCGGCGGCGTGACGATCACGAGCCCGTCGGCCGCGTCCAACGCGCACCAGTTCACGATCGCGTTCGGCGGCACGGCCGCCGCGCCGACCTACACGGTGACCGACAACACCGTCGTGCCGCCGACCACGACCCCCGCGCAACCGTATTCGGACGGCGCCGGGATCGCGCTCGGCAACGGCCTGTCGGTGCCCGTGTCGGGCAAGCCGGCGCCGGGCGACACGTTCACGGTCACGCCCGCGCCGCAGGCCGGCACCGACGTGTTCGCGGCGCTCGACACGATGATCGCCGCGCTGAAGGTGCCGATCAGCAGCAACACGACCGCCGCGACCGCGCTCGCGAACGCGATGACCACCGGCACGACGAAGCTGAACAACATGATGACGAACGTGCTCACGGTACAGGCGTCGGTCGGCGGCCGCGAGCAGGAAATCAAGGCGATGCAGGCCGTGAACCAGACCAACACGCTGCAGGTCAGCAGCAACCTGGCCGACCTGACGAGCACCAACATGGTCGCGACGATCAGCCAGTTCCTGCAGATGCAGAACGCGCTGACGGGCTCGCAGAAGGCTTACGCGCAGTTGCAGAACCTGTCGCTGTTCCAGTACATCAACCCCTGATGCATGACGTGCCGGCCGCGATGTGAGCGCACGCTTACTTCACGGCCGGCGCTCGCCGCCGCACGCGCATCGTGCGCGGGCGGGCACGTCGCCGGCCGGCGCGGTCGCGCACCGGTTCTCTCGCGCGGCCTGCCGCCCCGCACCTCGCTGTTCCGCCCGCCGACGCCGCGTACCGGTTCGCTTGCCAGCCCCATTTCCGCTCCGTAAACTCGCGCCAGATTCCAGACCGGCGCATCCCTGGCAGCCGGCGACCGACGACCGACAGGAGCGCTTTCCCCATGTCCGATTCCTATTTCCCGCGCTGGCGGGTCCAGCCGACCGGCGCGAGCTCGCGCGTGGTCGGTCCCGACGAGCGCCTCGTGTGGCCGCAGATGGTCGCGATGGGCGTGCAGCACGTCGTCGCGATGTTCGGCTCGACCGTGCTCGCGCCGCTGCTGATGGGCTTCGACCCGAACCTGTGCATCTTCATGTCGGGCATCGGCACGCTGCTGTTCTTCGTGCTGGTCGGCGGCCGCGTGCCGAGCTACCTCGGCTCGAGCTTCGCGTTCATCGGCCTCGTGATCGCGGTGACGGGCTACGGCGGCAGCGGCCCGAACCCGAACATTCCGGTCGCGCTCGGCGGGATCGTCGCGTGCGGCGTCGTGTACGTCGCGCTCGGCGCGCTGGTGCAGGCGATCGGCACGCGCTGGATCGAGACGCTGATGCCGCCCGTCGTGACCGGCGCGGTGGTCGCGGTGATCGGGCTGAACCTCGCGCCGATCGCGGTCAAGGGCGTGTCGGGCTCGACCTTCGAATCGGTGATGGCGCTCGTCACGGTGCTGTGCGTCGGCGGCGTCGCGGTGTTCGCGCGCGGAATGATGCAGCGCCTGCTGATCCTGGTCGGGCTCGTGATCGCGTACGTGATCTACGCGATCGCGACCAACGGGATGGGCCTCGGCAAGCCGATCGATTTCGCGATCGTCGCGCATGCGGCGTGGTTCGGCGTGCCGAGCTTCCGCGCGCCGGTGTTCGATCCGCACGCGATGCTGATGCTCGCGCCGATCGCGGTGATCCTGGTCGCGGAGAACCTGGGCCACATCAAGGCCGTCAGCGCGATGACGGGCACCAACCTCGACCGCTACGTCGGCCGGGCGTTCATCGGCGACGGGCTCGCGACGATCGTGTCGGGCAGCGTCGGCGGCACGGGCGTCACCACCTACGCGGAGAACATCGGCGTGATGGCCGTCACGCGGATCTATTCGACGCTGGTGTTCGCGCTCGCCGCGCTGATCGCGATCGGCCTCGGCTTCTCGCCGAAGTTCGGCGCGGTGATCCAGACGATCCCGGGCCCCGTGCTCGGCGGCGTGTCGATCGTGGTGTTCGGGCTGATCGCGGTGACGGGCGCGCGGATCTGGGTCGTCAACAGGGTCGACTTCTCCGACAACCGCAACCTGATCGTCGCGGCCGTCACGCTCGTGCTCGGCGCCGGCGACTTCTCGCTGAAGATCGGCGGCTTCGGGCTCGGCGGGATCGGCACCGCGACGTTCGGCGCGATCATCCTGTACGCGATCCTGCGCAAGGAAAAGGAACCGGGCCCGGTGGTCTGATTCGGGCGCGGGCGGTGCCATGCCGCCCGCCGTCGTCCTGTCGATCCCGGCGGCGCGTGCGCGTTATGCGCCGGTATTCGACTGTCCCTGCAGCCACCCGCAGAACTGCGCGACGAGCGGATCGTCGGCCGGCGCGCCCGGCGCGATCCACCAGTAGCTGCGCGTCGCGATGCGCGGCCCGTCGAGCGGCATCACCAGGCGCCCGCTCGCGAGCTCGTCGTCGATCAGCGGCAACGGGCCGAGCGCGACGCCGAGCCCGTCGACGGCCGCCTGCAGCGCCAGGTAGAAGTGGTCGAACGACTGCCGCTTGCGGCCCTTCATCGCGACGCCGGCCGCCGCGAACCAGTCGCGCCAGCCTTCCGGCCGCGTATCCGAATGCAGCAGCACGTGCCGCGCGAGATCGTCCGCGCGCGTGATCGGCGCGCGCCTGAGCAGCGCCGGGCTGCACACCGGAATCACGCTTTCGTCGAGGAAGTGGCCGCTCGTGCAGTTCGGCCAGTGGCCGGGGCCGCGGCGGATCGCGACGTCGAAGCCGTTCAGCGTGTCGAGCGGCGCGTTCGACGTCGACAGCTTCAGCTCGACGTTCGGCACGTCGCGCTGGAACCGCGACAGGCGCGGCAGCAGCCATTTCATCGCGAAGGTCGGCA
This sequence comes from Burkholderia sp. 9775_39, assembly GCF_015712225.1. Classification (NCBI taxonomy): domain Bacteria; kingdom Pseudomonadati; phylum Pseudomonadota; class Betaproteobacteria; order Burkholderiales; family Burkholderiaceae; genus Burkholderia; species Burkholderia sp. 9775_39. Next base: position 55,869 of record NZ_JACCQC010000033.1, read on the forward strand.
GCGCGTTGATGCGCAGCACGCGCGCCGCGCCGGTGTGGCGCAACTGCTCGGTGGCGAGCGCGATGCTGTCGAACGCCGCGCGCACGGTGTCCAGGTAGCGGCGGCCTTCGTCGGTGAGCTTCACGCGCTTGCCGTAGCGGTGGAACACCGGCTTGCCGAGCCACGCCTCGAACCCGGCGATCTGCCGGCTGATGGCACCGTGAGTCACATGCAGCTCGTCGCCGGCGGCGCTGAAGCTTTCATGTCGTGCCGCGGCTTCAAAGGCCCGAAGCGCGGAAAAGGGCGGGAGATCGCGTGCCATGCTTGTGATTCTAGATCACAAGGGCGCGCCGATAAAATCGTTTTGCCGGCATCCTGAACGGCGGTAACCTCGCTTCACCGTTTGATGAGGAGCCCCATGCAATCCGCTTCGCCGCCCGTCCCCCCGCCGTCCGGCGCGCCGCCCCGCAGCGTCGGCCTCGCCGAGCTGTTCACCGGTTTCCTGTCGCTCGGCCTGATGTCGTTCGGCGGCGCATTGCCGTTCGCGCGGCGCACCATCGTCGACGAGCGCAAATGGCTCTCCGCCGACGAATTCACCGATCTGCTCGGCCTGTGCCAGTTCCTGCCGGGCGGCAACGTGATCAACCTGTCGGTCGCCGTCGGCATGCGCTTTCGCGGCGTCGCCGGCGCATTCGCCGGCATTCTCGGGCTGATCGCCGGCCCGACGCTGGTCGTCGTCGCGCTCGGCGTGCTGTACGCGAAGACGCAGAACGATCCGCACGTGCAGCACCTGTTCGCGGGGCTCGCGGCGGCGGCGGCCGGCCTGCTCGTCGCGATGGCGATCAAGGTCGCGAAGCCGCTGCTTCGGGCGCCGCGCGCGGCGGCTGCGATCGCCGTGTTCGCGTTCGTCGCGATCGCGGTGCTGCGCGTTCCGCTGCTGACCACGATGCTCGTGCTGACGCCCGTCAGCGTATGGCTCGCGTCGCGCCGCCGCGACGCGGGCACGCCGCGGCCGGCGCCGGCTGCCGCGCATCGCGCGCACGGTACGTCCGACACGCAACAGGAGCGCCGGCCATGAGCGATACGCTGATCGCCATCGCGACGATCTTCAGCCAGTTGTCGCTGCTCGCGTTCGGCGGCGGCAACACGATCCTGCCGGAGATGCAGCGGCAGGTCGTCGACGTGCATCACTGGATGAGCGCGCACGAGTTCACCGCGCTGTTCGCGCTGGCCCAGGCGGCGCCGGGGCCGAACATGATGATCGTGTCGCTGGTCGGCTGGCACGTGGCCGGCTGGGCCGGGCTGCTCGTCGCGTCGCTAGCGAAATTCGGGCCGTCGTCGATCGTCACCGTGCTCGCGCTGCATGCGTGGGAGCGTTTTCGCGACCGGCCGTGGCGCCGCTACGTGCAGCAGGGAATGATGCCGGTGACGGCGGGGCTCGTCGCGGCGAGCGCGGTGCTGATTTCCGAGGCGTCGAACCGCACCGCGATCCAGTGGGGCATCACGGCCGCGTGCGCGGTGCTGGCGTGGCGCACGCGCATCCACCCGCTGTGGCTGCTCGCGGGCGGCGCGCTGATCGGGCTCACGGGCATCGGGCAATGAGCGGCCCGTCGTGCCGCCCGCCGTTGCCCGCGGCGGCGGTTGCAGGTTACCGCGACGCCGGCAGGTCGCCGTTCACGAGGCCGAGCAGCCGGCCGCGCTCGCCGCCGACGTCGTCCGTCGGGGCCGGCCAGTCGACCACGAACCCCGCGTCGAGCGCATCGCGCATGATCGCGCCGTAGTCGGCCTTCGCGAGCCGGCCGCCGCGCAACGCGTCCGCCACCTCGTGCTTGAGCGTCGGCGTGAACGACGGATAGGCGGCCACCAGCGCCGCGTACTGGCGCGCATCGATCTCGTCCGATTCGCGGTTGAACGCCCAGACGGCCACCAGCACGATCGCCGCGAACGGGATGACCGTGTAGCGCAGGAAGAACTTCGCGAGTGTCATTCGAAGGCCCGGTGAAGAACGGCGGGGCGGCGCGCTTGGCCGCGGCCGGTGGCGGCCGGCCGGTATACTCGGCCGGTCTTGCGGCGGTGAAACCCGCGCGTTGGACCTGTACCGGCCGGCTGCGATGTGCGGCGCTCGGCCGTCCCCCGACGACGGACATTATATTGGCGCGCGGCAGGTGGCGAAGCCCGGCCGCGCAGTGCCGGCGGCGCCCCGCGCGTGCCGGCACGACTGACCTGCGCACCGCCCGCCGCGCGCGGCCGGGCGGGGCGCACCACGGAGGATCGATGGATCTCGACGGCGCCAGCCGCAATCTCACTGTCGCCGCGTTGCTGACGCTGTCCGGCGGCTATCTCGACGCGTACACGTACGTCGGCCACGGCCATGTGTTCGCGAACACGATGACCGGCAACGTCGCGCTGCTCGGCATCAACCTGTCGGCCGGCGAATGGGCCGCCGCGCTGCACCACGTGCCGCCGCTCGGCGGCTTCGTGCTCGCGGTGTTCGTCGCGCACCTGCTGGGCCTCGCCGCGCAGCGCGGCTGGATGCGGCATACGGCGTTCGTGAGCCTGATCGTCGAGATCGCGTTTCTCGGCGTCGCCGCGAGCGGCCTCGTCGGCGCGTCGAGCGCATGGCTGATTCCGGGCATCTCGTTCGTCGCGACGCTGCAGACGCTGTCGTTCACCCATCTCGAGGCACTGTCGTACACGTCGGTGATGACGACCGGCAACCTGCGGCGTGCCGCGCAGAAACTGTTCGTCGGGCTGATTCCACGCTACGACGTGGGCGCGCTGCACGACTCGGCGCTGCTCGCGACGATCAGTTTCTGCTTCCTGGCGGGCGCGGTGGTCGGCGGCCTCGTGACGCGGCTGGTGCCGGACGTCGCGCTGTGGGGCGCCGTGCTGCTGCTCGTCGGCGCGTTCGCGGAGATCGTGCGACGGGCCAGGCGTCGCGCGGGGAACGGCGGTGCGGGCGGCGAGGGCGGCAGCGGCGACGCGGGCAGCGGCAGCGACGGCGCGGCGCAAACCGCCTGACGGCACTCAGCCCGCCCGCAGCCCGCGGTAGCCGATCGCAACGATCGCCCCGACTGTTTCGCCCGATCCGCGCTACCGCGCCGCACCCTCGCCGGACCTTGCGGCGCCATGTGCGCTCGCCGGCGCCGTCGCACCGCGCCCTGCCGCCGCGCGAGCCAGGCCCGGCGCGGGAAACGTTGTTCCCGGACGACAATCGCGCGATTACCGCGTATTTCAATTTCTTTCAGCGTTCGCACTCGTCATATGATTCAGCCCACATCGTGCGCGCCATGAACGCGTGCGATCGCCACCCGGCTGCGCACGCGGCCGGCCATGAATGGAGACACCTACAAAAAGGAAAGCTCATGAAGCAGACCACCCGACTCGCAGCCATCGCAGGGGGCGCCGCGCTCGCATTTGCCAGCCAGTACGCGGCCGCACAAAGCTCGGTCACGCTCTGGGGCGTCGCCGACGCCAGCATTCGTTACCTGACCAACGCCAACGCCAAGAACGACGGCCTGCTGTCGATGAGCAACGGCGCGATCACCAACAGCCGCTTCGGCATCTACGGCACGGAAGACCTCGGCGGCGGCCTGAAGGCCGTGTTCAACCTCGAGAGCGGCGTGAACCTGCAGAACGGCGCATTCGCCGACAGCGGCCGCCTGTTCAACCGCGCGGCGTACGTCGGCCTGCAGAGCCCGTACGGCACGGTGACCCTCGGCCGCCAGAAGACGCCGCTGTTCGACCTGCTGTCGGATACGTACGATCCGCTCACCGTCGGCAACTACCTCGAAAACGCGTGGCTGCCGGTCGCCCTCGGCGGCGGCCTGTATGCGGACAACCAGATCAAGTACACGGGCAAGTTCGAGGGCCTGACGGCGAAGGCGATGTACTCGACCGGCACCAACTACGAATCGACCGGCGCCGGCGGCTTCTCGGGCCAGATTCCGGGCTCGCTCGGCAAGGGCAATGCGTGGGGCGTGTCGCTGTCGTACGTGATGGGTCCGCTCAGCATCGCGGCCGGCGCGCAGCAGAACAGCGACAACTCGGCGCGCAAGCAGACGATCTACCACGCGAACATCGTGTACGCGTTCAGCAAGGCGAAGATCTACGCGGGCTACCTGCGTTCGAAGGACGACACGGGCTTCGTCGACAGCCTGCTCGCGCAGCAGACGATTCCGGTCGCGAAGGGCACGGGGCGCATCGACGACGGTCCGTTCGCGGGTGTGAGCTGGCAGGTCAGCGCGCCGCTGACGCTGACGGGCGCGTTCTACTACGACCACATGCGCAACGCGATGACCACGAACGGCACGCTCGCGAGCGGCAACCGCTACGCGGTCGTCGGCATCGCCGAGTACGCGCTGAGCAAGCGCACCGAAATCTACGGCACCGTCGACTTCAACAAGACGACCGGCGCGGCGAACGTCGAGCTGCCCGGCCGCAGCAACCAGACGGGCATCGCGATCGGCCTGCGCAATATCTTCTGACGAACGTCGGAACGCATGCGCCGGCTTCGTCCGGCGCACATCGAAGAGGCTCCGCGAGGAGCCTCTTTTTTTCGTCACGCGACCTTCATACGCGCGCACGACTATTCGGCGGGCGCTCCATTGCGGAAGTCCCGCGCCGTAAGCGATCCGTCGGCAATCCAGAACATACTTTTACAGTGCGCGCGCAGGCTTTCCGCTACGCTGCGTGCATCGCTCGTGGCATGCCGTCAGGCGTGCGCGTGCGTCGTTCCGGTGACGCTCCGCGAGCACGGCCGGCCTGATGCGTAACTTGTGTATCCGGCGATGACAAACACGGTCCGCCGGTTTCTTTCGTGGGACGATGCGCTCACGATTTTCTAGAAAGGGGATGACGATGGGTATCCTGAACGTCGTGGGTGAAATCGCCGGCGCAGTCGCCGCCGTCGAAGGCGCGGAAAAGCTGGATCCGGATGCGGGCCTCTTGACCAAGGCGGCCGCGGCCGTCGCGGGTTTCAAGGGCGCCGAGGCGATCGAAGGCATGCTCGAGAAGAAGGACGAGCAGCCGCAGCAGGCGGACGACACGCAGGCGACGGACGGCAGCGACACGTCGCAGGCATGAGCATGGCGGCCGGTCGGCCGCGGGCGCGCCCTTCGCGCGCCAGGGCCGGCCGGTGCCGCGCAATCGGCAGGTCGGGCATGCGGTCGATCGGTGACGCATGGCACAACCGCCAGCCGGTTTGACCGGCGAGAGGCCTCGTCTCTCGCCGTTTTTTATGGGGCGCGCGGCACGCACCACGCGCCGCACGAATCCCCGAATCTTGCTATCGTCCCTCCATCCGAACTGCGATGAGGGAATGCGATGGATTTCGACTACGACCTGTTCGTCATCGGCGCCGGCTCGGGCGGCGTGAGGCTCGCACGCATGGCGGCGTCCTACGGCGCACGCGTCGGCATAGCGGAAGAAGAGCAGATCGGCGGCACCTGCGTGCTGCGCGGCTGCATCCCGAAGAAACTGCTGGTCTATGCGTCGCACTACCCGCACGAGGTCGACGACGCGAAGGGCTTCGGCTGGACCTTCGGCGCCGGCACGCTCGACTGGTCCGCGCTGATCGCCGCGAAGGATCGCGAGATCAACCGGCTGAGCGACATCTACGTCAACCTGCTACGGCAATCGGGCGTCGACATGCACGCCGGCCGCGCGACGCTCGTCGATGCGCACACGGTCGCGATCGGCACGCGCACGATCCGCGCGCGCCACCTCGCGATCGCGACCGGCTCGCGGCCGTCGCTGCCGCCGCGGCCCGGCATCGAGCACGCGATCACGTCGCGCGAGGCGCTGTCGCTCGCGGCGCTGCCCAAACGCATCGCGGTGGTCGGCGGCGGCTATATCGCGGTCGAGTTCGCGGGCATCTTCAACGGTTTCGGCAGCCACGTCGACGTGTTCTATCGCGGCGAAAAAATCCTGCGCGGCTTCGACGACGACGTGCGCCAGTTCCTGACCGACGAGATGACGAAGCAGGGCGTCACGATTCATGCGCGCGCGGTGATCGAATCGATCGAACGCGCGGACGACGGCGCGCTGTTCGTGCGCGTCGGCGACGCGCGGCACGGGCCGTACGATCAGGTGCTTTATGCGACGGGGCGCGTGCCGAACGTCGACGGAATCGGGCTCGAGCAGGCGGGCATCCTGCTCGATGCACGCGGCGCGATTGCCGTCGATGCGTATTCGGCGACGTCGGTGCCGTCGATCCACGCGATCGGCGACGTCACGTCGCGGCCGCAGCTCACGCCGGTCGCGACGCGCGACGGCGCGCTGCTCGCGCGCACGCTGTTCGGCGGGTCGCGCGTGGCGGTCGATCACGCGTACGTGCCGTCGGCCGTGTTCAGCCAGCCGGAGGTCGCGACGGTCGGCCTGACCGAAGCCGATGCGCGGCACGCGCACGGCGACGTCGACATCTACCGCACGTCGTTCAAGGCGTTGCGCCACACGCTGTCGGGCCGCGACGAGCGCACGCTGATGAAGCTCGTCGTCGCGCGCGACAGCCAGCGCGTGGTCGGCGCGCACATGGTCGGCCGCGATGCGGGCGAGATCATCCAGGGCATCGCGATCGCGATTCGCGCGGGCGCGACGAAGGCGCAGTTCGACGACACGATCGGCATTCATCCGACCGCGGCCGAGGAGTTCGTGACGATGCGGCAGAAGGTGGCCGATTAGCAGAATGGCACGCGCGTGTGCATCGCTGCACGCGCGTGTGAGGCCGGAACGCCGAACGGCGTATTTTAGAGATATCGATCGTTCGGATCGGCGGCATGAATTAACGCGTGTCGATATCGGCGGATCGACCGTTAATCCGCCGATATCGACACGGAAGACCGGCGAGTATCGAGCGCATGTCGCGCGAGCCCTTGCCTGCAGGGCTTTGCGCGCGAATGGGTCGCCGAATAAAAATAAGCGTGAAAATCGTCAATTATTATCAAGATAAGCCGTCTTGATAAACAGGCTTGATATGATCGCGAAAAATCATATACGGGGCCGACCATGCGCGATCAACAGCGCAGTAATCAGAATAACGGAATCATCCGTGCGCGCGATGCAGGCGCGTATCGCATTGTCGATCCGCTTTTCGCCGTGACGCATCCGTTGCGCGCGCTCCTCCATGACTTGCAGCGATCGCCGAACCGGCGATGAACGCGTGCGTGTGCCCCGCGCAGTGCCATCTTTTCCAGCAAGGAGACCAGCAGTGAACATTCAGACACGACGCACCGTCCTCGTGGCGGCCGCGGTCGTCGCGGCGCTGTCCGGCTGCGCGACCGAATCGTCGCGCACGCTCGACGTGCCGGCCGTCAGCAGCGCGCAGAAGCCGTACGCGGGCAAGCCCGTCGCGATCGCCGTCGGCAAGTTCGACAACCGCTCGAGCTACATGCGCGGCATCTTCTCCGACGGCATCGACCGCCTCGGCGGACAGGCGAAGACGATCCTCGTCACGCGCCTGCAGCAGAGCCGCCGCTTCAACGTGCTCGATCGCGAGAATCTCGACGAGATCAGGCAGGAAGCGGGCTTCATGAAGAAGGCGCAGGCCGTGAAGGGCGCGAACTACGTGGTGACCGGCGACGTGACCGAGTTCGGCCGCAAGGACGTCGGCGATCATCAGCTGTTCGGCATTCTCGGCCGCGGCAAGACGCAGGTCGCGTACGCGAAGGTCAACCTGAACATCGTCGACACGACGACGTCGGAAGTCGTCGCATCGAGCCAGGGCGCGGGCGAGTTCAGCCTGTCGAACCGCGAGGTGATCGGCTTCGGCGGCACCGCCGGCTACGACTCGACGCTCAACGGCAAGGTGCTGGACCTCGCGATCCAGGAAGCCGTGAACCATCTCGTCGACCAGGTCGACGCCGGCGTGCTGAAGGCGGCGCAGTAAGTGCCGCGCGCGATACGCACGCATCATTTCACCAACCAGAAGAGACAAGACCATGAAACGGGGAATCTGGCTGCCGGCGACGGCGGCCGCCTTGCTGCTCGCGGGCTGCGCGGCGCCGACCACGCCGCCGCTGTATCAGTGGACCGGCTATCAGCCGCAGGTGTACGAATACTTCAAGGGGCAGCAAGCGCCGCAGCAGCAGATCGATGCGCTCGAAAAAGCGCTGCAGGAGATCCGCGCGAAGGGCCATACGCCGCCGCCGGGTTTCCATGCGCATCTCGGGATGCTGTATGCGAGCGTCGGCAACGAGCAGCAGGCCGAGCAGGAACTGCAGGCCGAAAAGCAGCTGTTCCCGGAATCCGCGTCGTATATGGATTTCCTGATGAAGAAGAAGGCCGGTGCGTCGAAAGCCGCGAATCCGGCGGCCGCCGGCCAGACCGTTGCCGATCGGAAGAATGCCGATTCGAATCCTGCCAAACAGTGACACGCCCGCCATGTTCAAGACACTTTCATTCAAGCTGCTGTTCGCGCTGTCGATCGCCGCGCTGCTGAGCGCGTGCGCGCAGCCGGTGCAACGTCCCGACTACACGGCGTTCAAGAAGAGCCAGCCGTGCTCGATCCTCGTGCTGCCGCCGGTCAATGAAACCACCGACGTCGGCGCGACTTACGGCGTGCTGTCGCAAATGACGCTGCCGCTCGCCGAGTCGGGCTACTACGTGGTGCCCGTCGCGGTGATGGACGAGACGTTCAAGCAGAACGGCCTGACGAATGCGACCGACATCCAGGCTACGTCGCCGGCGAAGCTGCGCGAGATCTTCGGCGCGGACGCCGTGCTGTATTCGAAGGTCACGCAATACGGCTCCGTCTACCAGCTGGTCGACAGCACGACGACCGTTGCCGCGTCGGCGAAGCTCGTCGACCTGAAGAGCGGCGACGTGCTGTGGCAGGGCGAGGGGCGCGCGACCGGCAAGGAAGTCGGCAACAACATGAGCGTCAATGCGTTCGGGATCGTCGGGGCGCTCGTGCAGGCAGCCGTCAAGCAGGTCGCGCATTCGCTGACCGACGAAGCGCATGACGTGGCCGGGCTGACGAGCACGCGGCTGTTGTCGGCGGGCCCGCCGAACGGGCTGCTGTACGGGCCGCGCTCGCCGAAGTACGGTACCGACTGACGCGCGGCGGCTTCTCCCGGATCCTGCCGCCGGACCGAACGGCCGCTCGAACGAGCGGCCGTTCTGCTTTTGCGCGGTGACGCTGCGCGCGCTCAATGCACGCCGAACGCATCCAGCAGCCGATACCAGCTCATCGCGAGCACCAGCGCCGGCGTGCGCAGCGCCGCGCCGCCGGGGAAGTCGCGATGCCGGATCTTGTCGAACAGGTCGAAGCGGCTCGCCTGTCCGTCGATCGCCTCGGCGATCAGCTTGCCCGCGAGCGCGGTCGTGTTCACGCCGTGCCCCGAAAACCCCTGCGCGAAATACGTGGTCGGCGTGATGCGGCCGAAGTGCGGCGCGCGGTTCATCGTGATGTCGACGAAACCGCCCCACGCATAGTCGACCTTCACGTCCGCGAGCTGCGGGAACGTCTTCAGCATGTCGGCGCGCATCGCCGCCGCGAGATCGCGCGGCGCGCGCGTCGAATAGCTGACCTTGCCGCCCCACACGAGCCGCGTGTCGGGCGCCGGCCGGAAGTAGTCGAGCACGAAGCGGCTGTCGCAGATCGCCGCGCGGGCAGGCATCAGCGCGGCGGCGCGCGCTTCGCCGAGCGGCTCGGTCGCGATCACGTAGGTGCCGACCGGCATGATCTTCCTCGACAGCGCGGGCGCGAGCGTGCCGACGTAGGTATTGCAGGCGAGCACGACGAAGCGCGTACGCACGTTGCCGCCGCCCGTCTCGACGACGTGGCCGCCGGCCACGTCGCGCACGCGTGTCACGCAGCTGTCCTCGTGGATGCGCACGCCCGCGTCGGTGGCCGCCCGCGCGAGGCCGAGCGTGTAGTTGAGCGGATGAAGATGGCCGCTATCGGGGTCGTACAGGCCGCCGCAATAGCGGGCCGACTGCACGTAGTCGCCGAGTTCGTCGGCTTCGACGAAGTGGAAGCGGTCGTAGCCGAAGCGCTTCGCGGCTTCGTCGCGCCAGCGTTTCAGCGCATCCGCGTCGCGCTCGGTGTTGGCCGCGGTCAGATAGCCGGGCACCAGCGCGCAGTCGATGTCGTGCCGCGCGATGCGCGACTTCACGAGCGACAGCGTCTCGAGCCCCATGTCCCAGATGCGCTTCACGTCGCCTTCCGGCATGAACTGCGCGAACGTGTCGATGTCGCACGCGAAGCCGCCGATCAACTGGCCGCCATTGCGGCCGCTCGCCGCCCATCCGACCCGCGACGCTTCGAGCACGGTCACCGAATGGCCGCGCTCGGCGAGATTGAGCGCGGCGGACAGGCCCGTGAGGCCCGCGCCGATCACGCACACGTCGGCGTCGATCGTGCCGGCGAGCGGCGCGTGGCGGGTCGTATCGTTGGCGGTCGCCGCGTAGTACGACGCGACGTGCGGCTGGTTGGCGAATGTCTGCATGATCAGGAAAGCGGAGTGAAAGGGCTCAGAACAGCTCGCGTACGCGGTGGTACAGCATCCCGAGTTCGAGCGCGGGTTGCCGCCATGCATCGCCGCCGGGAAAGCGCCGGTGACGCAGGCGGGCGAACAGGTCGAACGCGTGCGTGTCGCCCGCGATCGCGCCGGCGACCGCGCGTCCGGCGATGCCGGTGAGCGCGACGCCGTGGCCGCTGAAGCCCTGGACGTAGAAGAAGTTCGGATCGATCGCGCCGAAATCCGGCGCGCGGTTGCGCGTGACGTCGACGAAGCCGCCCCACGCGTGGTCGACGCGCACGTCGCCGAGCTGCGGGAACACGTCGACCATGCGCTGCCGGATCGCTTCGGCGAGCGCCGCGGGCGACGCGCCGGCCGAATTCGCGCGGCCGCCGAACAGCATCCGGTGGTCGGCCGACAGCCGGAAGTAGTCGAGGAAGAAGTTGTTGTCGCACACGGCTTCGCGCCGGGCGATCAGTGCATCGGCGCGCGCCCGGCCGAGCGGCTCGGTCGCGATGATGTACGACGCGATCGGCGCGATGCGCGCGGCGGTCGCGGCCGGCAGCACGCCGCCGGGCCCGGCGTTGCAGCACGACACGACGAAGCGGCAGCGCACTTCGCCCGACGGCGTGCGCACGACGGGCCGGGCGCCGCGCACGACGTCGAGCGCCGGCGTGTGCGCGTACAGCGCGACGCCTTCGCGGCGTGCGGCATCGGCAAGGCCGAGGCAGTACTTGAGCGGATGCAGATGGCCCGACAGCGGATCGTGCACGCCGGCCAGATAGCGCGTCGATGCGATGCGCGCGTGGATCTCGCCGGTATCGAGCCAGGCGAGCGACGGATGGCCCCAGCGCGACGTCGCGGCGTTCATCCACGCACGCAGGTCGTCGATGCGGCGCGGCTTCGTCGCGACCGTCAGGTAGCCGCGCGTGAAGTCGCAGTCGATCCCGTAGCGCGCGATGCGCTCGGCGATCAGCGCGACGCCGTCGAGCGACAGCGACCACGCGGCGCGCGCGCCGTCGGCGCCGAGCTGCTGCTCGATCACCTCGTCTTTCGCGAAACCGGTGATCGCCTGGCCGCCGTTGCGGCCCGACGCGCCCCAGCCGGGCCGCTGCGCATCGATCACGGCGACCGACAGCCCGCGCGCGCGGCAGTCGAGCGCCGTCGACAGGCCGGCGAAGCCGGCGCCGATCACGCAGACGTCGACGTCGATCGCCGCGTCGAGCATCGGATCGTCCGCCACGGGCCGCGTGGCCGTGGCTTCGTAGTACGAGTCGCGCGCGAGCGCATCGGCGCGGCGGGTGAAAGACTGCGTCATGAAACCGACTCCCTCGACAAGGCTGCAACGGCGCGCAGCCACCCGGAAAACGGCGCGGGACGCCGTGCGTGCGGCACGTCGCCCCGCGCGTGCTGCATCAGAACGAATAGATGAACTGCGTCGCGAGCAGGTCGTTGGACTTGCCGTACGACCCGTCGTTGCGCAGGAACACCTTGTTGTTCGCCCAGTCGTGCCGGTATTCGACCTTCACGGTGATCTGCTGGGTCGGATAGAACAGCAGGTCGAGCGCGACGTCCTGGCGCACCGCGCCCTTGCACTCGAAGCCCAGGCCGCCGCCGGCCTTCGACTGCGCGAGGCAGTCCGCGTCGACGCCGAAACCGTTGCTCGGGTCCATCCCGTTGCCGTTCAGCGCGATGCCGCCGCCGCCGCCGCCGTTCTTCGAGTTCGCGAGCAGGTCGTAGCGCAGCGTCACGCCCATGCGGCCGACCACCGGCGCGTTGAACTTGCGGTGCGCGAGCAGCGACAGCCCGTACCACTGCGCGAGCCCGCCGTTGAACGCCGCATGCTGCTGCCGGCCGTAGTCGACTTCGGCGTTGTACTGCACGTCGGCGAGCGTGTAGGTCGCGTCGAGTTCGCCGAAGAAGAACGAACCGTAGCCGCTCGGCGCCGCGCCGCCCGGGCCGTAGTGGACGACACCGTCCGCGTCGATCGCGCTCGACAGCGTCTGGCGGCCGATGTTGAACGAGCCGCCGAGATCGAGCGCGCTCGACCACGTGTAGTCCGCGCGCGCGGTGAAGGTCGGCACCTTGTTGCTGGTGGTGATCGGGTCGCCGAGCGCATTGGTGCCCGTCTGCGTGACCGAACCGTAGGTGCGGTACTGCTCGTTGCCGAGGAAGAACTTCCACGCCCAGGCGCCCTTCGTGTAGTTCGCGCCGACACCGACGTAGCTGCCCGGATCGGAGAAATCGTACAGCAGGTTGTGCGTGAGCGTGAGCATCTGGTTCGACTGCTGCACTTCGTAGCCGCCGAAGCTCGGGATCAGGCCGGCGACCAGCGTCGTTTCCGCGGTGATCGGCACGTTGATCACCGCCGTGTTCAGCAGGTTGTCGGTGATCGAGCCGCGCGAGTTCTGCAGCAGCGTGATGCCGTTGCCGCGGTTCGGCATCAACGTGATCTCGGCCGATGGTGCCATCGGGCCGACGCCGAAAGTCTTCTTGATGTCGAGGTAGAGATCGCCGAACGTGCTGTTGAAGTAGTTGTACGCGTTCTCGTGGTTCGCGAACAGGAACGACGACGTGCCGGCCGCGCGGTTGTAGATGTAGGTCGGATCGATGTAGCCGGTGACCGACAGGCCGGCGAGCGGGCCGGTGTTGGCCGCGTCGGTCAGCGAATCGACCTTCAGCTGCTGGTTCGCGATCTGCTGCTTCATCTCGCTGACCTCGTCGTTGGTCAGCGTCGCGCGTGCCTTGCCGTAATCCGGCGAGCCCGGGTCGGCGGCGACCGCGACGGCGTTGCCGCCGCCGGCCATGCCGCCGCTCGCGCCGGACGTCGCGCCCCCCCCTGCGCCGCCCGGCTTCGCGGCGAGCTGCGCCTGCATGGCCTTCATCTGTTTCTGCAGCGCGGCGACCTGCGCCTGCAGCGCCTTGATTTCGGCGGATGTCGAACCGGCCAGCGCGATGCCCGGCAACGCGCCGGCCACCAGCAGGCAGATCAGTTTCTTCTTCATTGCGGATTCTCCTAGTCGTGCGCCTGTCAAATCGGGATCGAATCGCGCGCCCCCCCCCTGGGGCAGCGCGTCTTGCTTGTCTGCAGTGCTTGTTATCGTCGAAGCAGGAGGCCGGCCGTCAGGCCACCGCGAACGCGGCCTTCAGGTCGGCCATCCGGCGTCGTTCGCGCGCGATCATCATCCGGTTCACGACGATCACGCCGATCGTCACGGCCGTGATGAACAGCGTCGCCAGCGCGTTCATCTCCGGGTTCAGCCCCAGCCGCACGCGCGAGAACACCACCAGCGGCAGCGTCGTCGACCCCGGCCCGGACAGGAACGCCGACAGCACCAGATCGTCGATCGACAGCGTGAACGACAGCAGCCACCCCGACAGCAGCGCCTGCGAGATCAGCGGCAGCGTCACCACGAAGAACACCTTCAGCGGTGTCGCGCCCAGGTCGAGCGCGGCCTCCTCGAGCGACTTGTTCATCTCCTTCACGCGCGACTGCACGATGATCGCCACGTACGACACGCACAACATCACGTGGCCGATCCAGATCGTCACCATCCCGCGCCCCTTCGGCCAGCCGAACATCTGCTCGAGCGCGACGAACAGCAACAGCAGCGAAATCCCCTGGATCACCTCCGGAATCACCAGCGGCGCGTTGATCATCCCGGTGTACAGCGTGAAGCCCTTGAAGCGGCCGAAGCGCGCGAGCACGAAGCCGGCCCACGTGCCGATCACGACCGACGCGGTGGCCGTCAGCAGGCCGATCTTCAGCGACAGCCACGCAGCGGTCAGCAGCTCGTCGTCGTCGAGCAGCGCCGCGTACCACTTCAGCGAGAAGCCCGACCACACCGTCACGAGCTTCGATTCGTTGAACGAGTACACGATCAGGCTGATGATCGGGATGTAGAGGAACAGGAAGCCGAAGGCGAGAACGCCCGTCGACAGCGGTTTGCTCGGCTTGATCATTTCGCGTCTCCCAGTTCCTTGACCTGGTAGTACTGAAACAGCGCCATCGGCACGAGCAGCAGCATCACCATCGCGACCGTCACCGCGGACGCCATCGGCCAGTCCATGTTGTTGAAGAATTCATCCCACATCACGCGGCCGATCATCAGCGTGTCGGCGCCGCCGAGCAGCTCCGGAATCACGTACTCGCCCACTGCCGGGATGAACACGAGCAGGCTGCCGGCGATGATCCCGTTCTTCGACAGCGGCAGCGTGATGCGCGTGAACGCGACCCACGGTTTCGCGCCGAGGTCGTACGCGGCTTCGAGCAGCGTCAGGTCCATCTTCACGAGGTGCGCGTACAGCGGCATCACCATGAACGGCAGGTACGAATAGACCATCCCGATGTAGACGCCCGCGTCGCTGTGATAGAGCCGCAGCGGCGTGTGAATGATGCCGAGCGCGATCAGCGTGTGGTTCAGCAGGCCGTCGTCCTTCAGGATCCCGATCCATGCGTACACGCGGATCAGGAACGACGTCCAGAACGGCAGCATCACGGCCATCATCAGCACGTTGCGACGGTTCGGCTCCGAGCGCGCGATGTAGTACGCCATCGGGTAACCGATCAGCAGGCACAGCACCGTCGACACGGCGGCCATCTTCAGCGAGCTGAGGTAGGTCGCGATGTACAGGTCGTCCTGCAGCAGGAACGCGTAGTGCGACAGCTGCAGCGCGAAGTGCACGACGCCGTCCTTGATCTCGACGAGCGACGTGTACGGCGGGATGCCCATCACCTGGTCGGCGAAGCTGATCTTCAGCACCAGCACGAACGGCAGCGCGAAGAACACGGCGAGCCACAGGAACGGCACGCCGATCGCGACGTTGCGGCCCGACGGCAGGAAGCGCGACAGCACGGAGAAGCGGCTGCGGCGTTGATGAGCCTGGGTGACAGCGGTAGCGCCGGTCGGCACCGGCGCGGAAGGCGTGGAAGCGGAGGTTCTCATCGTGGCGTCCTCACTGCGTCAGCACGACGCCGCTGGCCGGCGACCACGACACGAACACGTCGTCGTTCCACGCGGGCGCGCCGTCGTTCATCAGGTGCGAGCTCGACAGGTTCGACACCACCGTCTTGCCGCTCGGCAAACGCACGTGGTACAGCGAATAGCTGCCCATGTACGCGATGTCGGTGACGACGCCGCGCGCCCAGTTGTGCTTCGAGCCCGGCTTCTCGCGCGACACGTGCACGCGCTCCGGGCGCACCGAGATGCCGACCGGCATCCCGAGCGGGCCGGTCACGCCGTGGCTCACGTACATGCGCGTTTCGAGATCGTCGCTTTCGACGAAGATGTGATCGGGCTCGTCCTCGACGACGCGCCCCTCGAACAGGTTGGTCGAGCCGATGAATTCGGCCGAGAAGCGGCTGTTCGGGTATTCGTAGACTTCGCCGGGCGAGCCGATCTGCACGATCTTGCCTTCGCTCATCACCGCGAGGCGGCTCGCCATCGTCATCGCTTCTTCCTGGTCGTGCGTGACCATCACGCAGGTCACGTCGACCTTCTCGATGATGTTGACCAGTTCGAGCTGGGTCTTCTGGCGGATCTTCTTGTCGAGCGCGGACATCGGCTCGTCGAGCAGCAGCAGCTTCGGGCGCTTCACCAGCGAGCGGGCGAGCGCGACGCGCTGCTGCTGGCCGCCGGACAGCTGATGCGGCTTGCGCTTCGCGTACTTGCTCATCTGCACGAGCGCGAGCGCGTCGGCCACGCGCTCCTTGATCTCGTGCTTCGGCGTGCCTTCCTGCTTCAGGCCGAATGCGACGTTCGATTCGACCGTCATGTGCGGAAACAGCGCATACGACTGGAACATCATGTTGACCGGGCGGCGGTACGGCGGCAGCGACGCGAGGTCCTCGCCGTCGACGAAGATCTTGCCGGAGGTCGCCGTTTCCAGCCCGGCGAGCATGCGCAGCAGCGTGGACTTGCCGCAGCCCGAGCTGCCGAGCAGCGCGAACAGCTCATTCTTCGCGATCGTCAGGTTCACGTTGTCGACGGCCGTGCTGTCGCCGAATTTCTTCACGACGTTTTCGATGCGCACGAACGCGTCGTTTTGCGTGCGGGGCGCCGTGGCCGGTTGGGTCTGTCGTGCAGCAGCGGAAGAGGGTATCGATTGCATGGGAGTCACCATTCGTTCTTCACGGATTGCAGGCGTGAGCGTCCCCGCGCGAGGCGCGCAACGCGACTCGCGGACGACGGCTCGTGCCGGATGGAACAGCGCGCGCGGGGCGCGCGAGCGGACGTACGTCCGCGGATCTCAGGCGGTCAGTGGCCCGTCTTCAACTGGGCCCACAGACGGTTCTCGAGGCGCAGGATGTCGGCCGGCATCGGCTTCATCAGCACCATCTTCTTCAGCACGTCCTCGGGCGGGTAGACGGTCGGGTCCTGCGCGACGGCCGGCGTGACGAACGGGTGCGCGGCCTTGTTCGCGGTCGGGTAGAACACCGTGTTGGTGATCGCCGCGTTGACCTTCGGATCGGACACGTAGTTGATCCACTTCATCGCGGCTTCCGGGTGCGGCGCATCCTTCGGGATCACCATCACGTCGAACCACAGTAGGCCGCCTTCCTTCGGGTTCGCGAACTTGATGTCGTACGAGCGCTTCGCTTCGGACGAGCGGCGGTGCGCGATGCCGATGTCGCCCGACCAGCCGAGCGCGACGCACACGTCGTTGTTCGCGAGATCGTTGATGTAGCCGGACGAGTTGAACTGCGTGATGTACGGGCGGACTTTCTTCAGGACTTCGAAGGCAGCCTGGTAGTCGCCGGGGTTCTTGCTGTTCGGGTCCTTGCCCATGTATTGCAGCGTGGCGGCGAACACGTCGACGGCCTGGTCGAGGAACGACACGCCGCAGCCCTTGAGCTTCTCCATGTTGGCCGGGTCGAACACCAGCGCCCAGCTGTCGACCGGCGCCTTGTCGCCGAGCGCCTTCTTCACCGCCTGCACGTTGTAGCCGATGCCGTCCGTGCCGTAGGCCCACGGCACGCCGTACTGGTTGCCCGGATCGGCGTCGGCGATCATCTTCATCAGCAGCGGGTCGAGGTTCGCGAGGTTCGGAATCTTCGACTTGTCGAGCTTCTGGTACACGCCGGCCTGGATCTGCTTGGCCATGTAGTTCGACGTCGGCACGACGATGTCGTAGCCCGAGCTGCCGGCCAGCAGCTTCGCCTGCAGCGTGTCGTCGCTGTCGTAGTTGTCGTACTTGACGTGGATACCCGTCTGCTTCTGGAAGTTCGGGATCGTGTCCGGCGCGATGTAGTCGGACCAGTTGTAGACGTTCAGTTCGTCGGCATGCGCCGACGGGCTGGCGACCGACGTGAGCGCGGCCGCGGCGGCGAGGGCGGCGACGGAACAGGCTTGGCGAAGAATGCAGGCACGCATGGTGGAATTCCCCTGGATGATGGCGGCGTGCGGCGCCCGCCGCACGCCTGTAGGCAAAAACCGTTACGAAATACCCAGTTGCTGGGCGGTGGCATCGACGGCCTTCTTCGCCTTCGACACGAGTTCATCGATTTCCTGGCGCGAGATCACGAGCGGCGGCGACAGCAGCATCCGGTCGCCGGTCGCGCGCATGATCAGGTTGCCGTTGAAGCAGAAGTCGCGGCAGATCGTGCCGACGTCGCCGCCGTTCGCGAAGCGGCGGCGTTCGGCCGGCGCTTCGGCCAGTTGCAGGCTCGCGACCATCCCGTGGCCATGCACTTCGCCGACGATCGGATGACGCGCGAAGGTTTCGCGCATCAGCGCCTGGAAGTACGGGCCGGTATCGGTCTTCACGCGCTCGACGATGCCCTCGTCGCGCAGCAGCTTCAGGTTCGCGACCGCGACGGCGGCTGCCACCGGGTGCCCCGAATACGTGAGGCCGTGATTGAATTCGCCGTTGTCGATGATCG
>NZ_JACCQC010000034.1:0-68517 GCF_015712225.1 Burkholderia sp. 9775_39
CCGCGCAGATCCGCTCGACCCGCATCCAGATCGAAATCGCGCAGGCGAACCTCGGCTACACGCGCATCGTCGCGCCGATCGACGGCGAGGTCGTCGCGGTCGTCACGCAGGAGGGCCAGACCGTGATCGCGCAGCAGCAGGCTGCCGGTGATCCTGAAGCGTAGCGTGAGGGGCCGTCTGAAGATTTGTGGACATTCGGCGCCGCTCGCCTCTACTGTCAGAGCCGGCGAACAGGAAGTTTTTTCTCCCGAGGCTTACGCAGGGCAGGGGATTCTCAGGTCGACGTTGCTGATTTCGGACGCGGCCGTCGTCACAGAACAGCAGGAGCGTCTCCCAACGGTTGAGCGTGCAATTGATCGCGGCGGCCCAGTGAGGCTTCCGGCCAGAGCGTCTTGAACTTCGCGCTCAGGCCCGCTTCGAGGCACGAGAGCAGCGGTTTGCCTTTTTCCTGGCGCACTCGTAACCGTCCATCGGGAGGCTTTCCACGAATCTCAGCTTCGATACCGTAGAGCTTGGCGATCATGTCGAGTGCCGGCGTCGTGAACTCTGACGATCCGGACTCGTGAACCTCGTCCAGATAGCGACGGGCGTGATCCCAGCATGCTGCCTGACAAACCTTTCCGCTTTCGTACAACTCGGTGAATCCACTGTAGCCGTCCGCCTGCAGAACGCCTTTGAATCCGGCGAGATGCGTCTGGGATGGAAGCCCTGGCGATCCGGCGAGTAGGCAAACCAAACGGTAGCAGGTTGTGTCGAGCCCGAACGACGATCACCGCGTACATAGACGCATAGCCGCTCCCTCATGGTTTTACCCTTGACAGGCCCGAGCACCGGAATCGGCGTATTGTCGGCGTTGGGCTTTGCCGGCACCATCGCATAACGCCGAAGTGCTTCAATCAAAGGCCGGCGGAGTTCTTAGCACTGACCGACCCAGTGGGCCATATTGGCTGGATCGAGGCGCACGCCGTCGCGAGCTGCAATGGCTGTCTGTGGATACAACGGAACGTGATCAGCGTACTTCGAGACTAGGATATCAGCGAGCAAACTGGGATGGGCGATACTGCGCTCGTTCGGCAACCGCGGCATCGGCAGCTGCCCCATCCCTCTGATTCCAAACTAGACGCGCACCACGCTGCATCACATTCCGAGAGGCGATTTTGCCGTGTTATTCCGCGTCCGAAATCAGAAAGCGATCGCGATTCTTCGCACCCGCAATCCATTGCGGCGCCTTCCCTCGCCCGCTCCAGGTGGCGCCGGTTTTCGGATCACGATACTTCGGCGCGACAGGCGCGCGCGTTGTCGACGCTACTGCTCGCCGGCGCCCGAATAGTTGTTCGGGCGTAATGTCGTATTCAGCGATCTGTTCGCGAATTGCCGTGATGACGCTGTCCAGCTCGGCGAGCCGTGCCTCTTCGGCTTGCTGCGCCAGTGCCTCTGCTTGTGCCTTCAGTTCGTGGTAGGTAGCCATAGATGGGAGAGAATTTCCTTTGAGAGATTGCTCCAGTGAGAGCCATTCATTATATCCCCGCGCTAAATCTCGGTATCGATCTCTTCCCGACCCGCATCACCGGCGTTCCACTTGAGGAAGAGCTGAAGCGTGATTGCGAGGCGCCAGATGGTACCAGGCGCGAGAATGATAAGTCGGTTCTGAGGTATGCAATGAAATGAACGCGTCCCACCCGTGAACGTAGAAGCAAAGGAAGGTGGATCCTCACGGGCCAACGGCATCGATGTGCCCAAGGTGGAAAATGCACGCATTTCCCGGCAACCGGAGGATCCGAAGATGAATGCTACGCCAGTTGGAATCGACATTGCGAAAAACGTGTTTCAGGTCCACTACATTGATCAGGCAACCGGCGAGATCGTGAACAAGCCGATCAAGCGAGCCCAGTTCCTCGAGCACTTCGCAAATCGGACACCGTGTCTGATCGGCATGGAGGCCTGTGGCAGCGCGCATCACTGGGCTCGGCAGTTGATGAAGATGGGGCACGATGTGAGGCTGATGGCTGCACAGTTCGTGAAAACCTTCAACATCCGCAACAAGAGCGATGCGGCGGACGCGAAGGCGATCTGGCTGGCCGTCCAGCAGCCATGCAAGGCGGTGGCGGTGAAAACTGAGATGCAGCAAGCGGTACTGATGATGCATCGACAGCGCGAACAGTTGGTGAAGTTCCGTACGATGCAGATCAATGGCCTGCGCGGTATGCTCTCAGAGTTCGGTGAGGCAATGGGAAAAGGCCGGGTAGCGCTGACCAAGGAGATGCCTGTTGCGCTCGCGAGTGTCGAAGAACGTTTGCCGCAGGTACTGATCGATTCGCTACGTGAACAGTGGAAGCGGATCGAAAAGATGGACGAAGAAATCGTTGCAATCGAACGTCGGTTGCGTGAATGGAAGAAGGAAGACAACGCCGTGAAGATGATCGGCGAGATTCCTGGCGTCGGTCTGCTGACGGCGACAGCAGCGGTCGCGATGATTGGTGATCCGAAAGCATTCCGGTCTGGCCGTGAGTTCGCGGCCTGGGTGGGGTTGGTGCCAAGACAAACTGGCTCGGGCGGCAAGGTGAACCTGCATGGGATCAGCAAGCGAGGCGACATGTATCTGCGCAAGATGCTGATCCACGGGGCACGAGCTGTGCTGGCTCGTGCAAAAGAACCCGGAGCGTGGGTTGACCAGATGAAGACCCGGCGACCCTCGAACGTCGTGGTGGTCGCGTTGGCGAACAAAATGGCACGAACGATCTGGGCGATGCTGGCCCATGACCGGCCATATGAAAAAGGTTACGTGAGCGTGAAGCCGGTCCGATAGGCAAGCTTGGCGCAGAAGAAGGTCAACGTTTTACACAGGGTGAATGTCAAAAGGTTGCGTTGGCAATCGTGCGAGATGACAAGACAGGTCGGACCGGGACTCGCCAAACCTGAGTGGATCGCCGAGCTTTCGAGCTCGTGTATGCAATGAGGTGCGAGTCAGCGGATTTCATCGGGGGCCGCAGCATATCTGGCTGCAACAAGCCCGGATATACGACTGCAACCCATCCTGTCGACGTAGGATCACGCGAAAAACTAGCGCAAACGGGACGCGTTCATATACGATCAACGAACGACGTCCCTCAGAGTAAATCGGTGTAGCGTTTGAGGTGCGGTAAGGAAGTGGATCAGCGCAGATCGGCCGGCATCTTCCAGGGCAGCAACGCGTCGTAGTCGTCGACGGTGGTCGCCAGCGGGAGACGTTGGAACAGCACACCGGCCTTCGATCGTATCGCTGAACAACGCCCACAACGCTGTCGCGTCACGGCGTGCTCCGCTCAATTCCGGTATGGAGCTATCGAGATACCTACGAAGATTGCCTTGATCGCCATGCATGTCCCCGTTATTCGATTCGCGCAAGAGTTGTTGGCCGACGATTCCGACAGGGCGACAAACCGTGTGTAGACGCCGGCGACGCTTCGCTCAATGCAAGTCAGGCGGTACGTAGTGAACCCCGAATTGCTCCGCCAGTTGCGCGAGCCGCCGATCGCGCGTCCAGAGCCAAGTGCTGGGGGTCAATAGCACCGACGCCAGCAGCGTGCAATCCACCGCACCGCATCCGCGCCCGTACAGCCGTTCCCGCTCTATCCAGTCCGCTACTTCGCCTGGCGTCGCTAGGCGCGTTTGCCGCAAAAGCGCGAGATCTCCCAGGGTTCGGGCCCGCGGTTCGGGCGGCGTCCCGCACGTGAGCTCGAGCATCACTAGTGGATGCGTCAAGACGTCATCGACGCGCAGCAACTGGATAAGCGCCGGTAGCGGCCGTCGGAAATGCTCGACCCAAACGGATGTGTCGACCAGAACGCTCATCGGACAGCCGACTCCGGGTGGCGGCGAGGCACGTCAGGCATGTCGGGCGCGCGACCGCCAAGCGCGGAAAGGCGGTGACCGGCTTGGACACGCACGAACGTCTCCAGCGCGGCCCGGAACAGGTCGGCTGGCGCCATACCCGGCTCGGCAAGTTCGAGTGCGCGCGCATAGAGAGTGTCGTCTACAGTAACGGTGGTACGCATGATGGCATCCTTTGATGCTTGTTCGCATCAATTTTAGCATCAATTCGGCAACGGTCCAGTCGTTGATAAACGGATCACCGGTCGGCCTGAAATGGGGGCCGTGACGCCTTCGGCAGCGTGATCCGACTCTGCTGGCGAAATTCGTAACGGCTGCCGGCGCACGCATGGTCAGCCGCTCGACCCCGCATGCTCACCAAGCTGCGCGACCATCCGTGCTCGGGCGTTTTTCCGCAGACCAAGGCGGCTGCATGATGATGTCATGTTGTCGTGCGACCACGGTAATTGTGCAATGGGCTGCTGCACAAATTCCGGCGGCGGAAAACGATTGCACGTGAACGCAAAATCTTGGCGGAGCCGGCAACCGACAAGCATGATCAATACGAAGGTAAAATTTAACACTGACCCCAATTAACCGATAAAAACAATTATGTAAAATTGCTAGGATACCGGATAGATAGGATGTCAGGTTCATGAAACAATGGTGGACCGCACTGATTGCTTTCGTATAGGCATCCGAGTTATGCGTTCAAAGGTATTTCACAGTAGCCTGCGCCGAGCCGGCAATGCGGGTATTCTTATGGTTCATTCCGCTCTGAAACGCGTTTTTTCGATGGAGGGTTGTCGCTAAGTTTTGATGCGTCGAACAGGTAGGCAGAGTGAAACTCTAAACTTCGCTCTTCACACTCGATGTACATGTGACCGACATGTCGAACAACGTCGGGAGCAACGCCAAAAATCTGATCCATGGTGGACGGCCCTTTGTGGCGTCCCAAGTTCCAGTCTTTGTGCATTTGGGTGAAGTGGTCAGAAAAAACTATCTGGCGGTTCGGCTCCACCGTAAAGCACGCAAATAGACCGGAAAGGTTGCGCGAAGACAACTCCGCAAACGAATCCGCGTCAAGCGAAAAGAACTCCGCCGAACCCGTCACACGGGCAAGACGCTTTTCGTCTATCTGCGCATGGCGACGCAGGCGTGTGAAGGGACTTCGCAACCCGTTCAAGAAATCCTCCTTTGACAGGCCGAAGTCGAGGTATGCCCAGTAGGTCAGCAACAGCTCAATCCGACTGACCACGATATGAATCTGCTGAAACTCTCCCTCCTCCAGTTCGAGAGCCTGACCATGTGCAATCCTGTCCCGCACTTTCTTGATCAGTCGAAAATTCTCATCCGAAAGATTGATGATCTTAAAGATATCTGTGTCCGTCGAAGTGATCGCTGCGGTATATTTCTCTGCAAACTTTGCCTCTTGAGGATAGGAGAGTGTTTCGCGGACGGCATCCAGCACATCCGCAAGCACCTTTTGGTCGAGCGGTGGGGTGAACCCGCCCAGCGCATGCTGCAACCTTCTCATCCCCTCGGGGCGCGGTGGCCTTACCGCTTTTTTCGGCGGATTGTGGCTAACATAGCTGTCAAGAAGGGTGACGTATCCGAGCGCGTTGTATTCCCAGAACCCCTCGTAACGCTGCATACCGGCGAGGCGCGTCCACCGAATCTTCCGGTGGGGCGAACCGAAATATCGTCGGAGGATGGTTTCCCACTTCCCGTCTAGCCAGTGCTTCTGGACAAAGCAATCACGGACGAAATCGTTGACCGACGCGTCTCGTGCAACCGGCTTGAAGGTTGGAAAATAGAGGCCGTAATAGCGCCCGGTCGGCGTCTGCACAGTAACCTCCTGAATCGATGTCGGCTGAGCAATCAGGATCGAGAGCAGACACCCAAGCTCCATGGCCTTTTCTTTCGCGTCGAGCAAAGTCAGGAGTCCGGTGGCGGGTTGGAGCGAAAATTCGATGTGCTCATGCAAGACGTGGTTTTTCCCATTGTGGCTGATCTGCCCGCCATATTCGGTTATCAAGTGGAACCAACGTCCGCCGTCTTCGAAGTTTGCCGATATTTCATCGGGCAAACCGGACCATGTGAGCTTCTTGCCGACTTTCCCCTCGATCTTCCGCCACTGGAGAAACCATTCTGACACGTTCGCATAACGGACGTCGATCCGTTGAAACTGGGGTTCAGGCACGTTACCAACAATCAGATACTCCGCGTAAATTGTCTGGCCGTATGCCTTGCATTCGTACAAAGTGAAGGATTGCCCGTTTTCTGACTTCGCGTGCACTACGCCGAGTGGATATTCGGTCTCCCCGCTTGGCAGCGGACTCATGATCGACAATTGCACACTTATGAGCGTACCACCGCCGAAGGTAAGTTTGCCTTCACACAAGCTCCCGAACGCACCGCTGTTAAGTTCCACGCGGTGCGTCTTTTCTTCTGGGAAAGTCATTATCGTTGCCGGCCGTTGAAGGGCTGGTTCCAGTAGGTTGATCGATTCGATTGTACCCACGCCTACGAAATTTTTTTGGTATTCGGTTCGCACGGAACTGAGGATTTTGTGCACCACGAAATGCGCATCTTCCGTCGATATTTTTCGCGGGGAGAAAATGAACCGCCATTCTATCCCAGGCAATCGCGTCAAAACGCACTGGTAGACCGCAGGGGGTCACCCGTTCCAGTGCTGGACTGCGGCGTTTGGCTTGGGTTGGGAAGATATCGAAACCGCGTTGTAGCGCGCGGATATAATGAGCCGCTCACTCCGGAGCAAATTCTCAAAGGAAATCCTCTCCCATCTATCGCTACCTACCAAGAACTGAAGGCACAAGCAGAGGCACTGGCGCAGCAAGCCGAAGAAGCGCGGCTTGCCGAGCTGGACAGCAGCATCACGGCAATTCGCGAACAGATCGCTGAATACGACATCACGCCCGAACAACTTTTCGGACGCCGGCGAGCAGCAGCGTCGACCACGCGTGCGCCGGTCGCGCCGAAGTATCGTGATCCGAAAACCGGCGCCACCTGGAGCGGGCGTGGGAAGGCACCGCAATGGATTGCAGGTGCGAAGAATCGCAATCGCTTTCTGATTCAGGATGCTGAATAACATGGCATATTTGCTGCTCGGAGTGTAGCGCAGCCTGGTAGCGCGTCTGGTTTGGGACCAGAGGGTCGCGGGTTCAAATCCTGCCACTCCGACCATGTAGTCGGGCCTGTAGCTCTACAAGGGCTTCCCATTGAGCACAAGCCCATCCTTCGGGTGGGCTCTAACGCATATCGCAATGCCAAGCAGATGCTTGTGAGAAGGTGAAGGACTGCGTGTCTACAAACGGTCATGACAGGTCAAAGACCCGGACCCTGATGAAAGACGCGCGCGAGGACCTCATTCAGCCGGCGGGAATTTACATCTCCAGAGCTACAGGCAGGTATACCTCGCGCGGGTCCAACCCGCTTCACATCACCGCTGGCAGTGCAAAGTGACCAGTTCTAGCCGTTCACGAAATTGTTGCTGAGACAATAGGCAATTGGTTGATGGATCCGCTGGCGCTCACGCGACCACCGAATCAAGCTTGAAAGTGTCCCCGTATTTGAGAATGGCCCACGCCATTCGGGCGTTTTTGGCTGCGACCGCGATGGCCGCTCGCCAAAACCCTCTGCGCTCCACCAGTGTTCGTACCCAACGACTGAGGCGATCCTGCTTTTCTCCGATACTTGCGATGACGGCACGGGCGCCGTTCACCAGTAGGTTGCGGAGATAGGCATCGCCCATTTTCGTAATGCTACCAAGTCGGTCTTTTCCACCGCTGCTGTATTGCCCTGGCGTCAGTCCGATCCATGCGGCGACTTGACGACCGTTCTTGAAGTCGTGTCCAGCGCCGATACTCGCGAGCAAGGCACTTGCCGTGGTGGGACCGATGCCTCGCAACTGCATTAGTTGACGACTACGTTCATCTTCGCGCGCGATCTGAGCGATAGCACGGTCGTATTCGACAACTCGATCGTCGAGATTGCCGGCATGTTCCAGCAAATCGCTGATACTTTTTCGCGCCCACCCGGGCAACTCGTCCAGATGATTGGCAATATGTGCCCGCAGTTTTTCCGGGCTCTGTGGCAGAACCACACCGAATTCTGCAAGCAGACCTCGTAACCGATTGTACGTCGCAGTACCCGATTCAAAGTGGGGGAAGTGCCTTCACCGGACCACGTGTTCCAACGAAATCAACGATTGAGAACCCGCAGCAAGCTGGGGTCGAGTTGCGTCATTTGTGGCTCCGACGACAGAGTGGCAATGCACCACATACGCCACGTTCGGAAGATGGGAACTGCCGTTCAGGGATTCTCGCGTCTGATGGCGACCCTGAACCGAAAGCAGATCCCGGTGTGTTCCCCATGTCATACAAGAATTCATAAAGGGGAATACGATGGCCTCAAACTATCCGATCTGCATGATCCCAGCAGCGAGATAGGTCAACATACGTCGGGCAAAAACGCGCCTTGCTGGAGAGCGTAATGCTTGGAAACTTGCACGTTGCGTTCGGAGGAAGGTGGTTGGTATCCTGCGGAGCGTGGAGTTAGCGTCTTCGCGTCGCAAGGAGCTGGCTACCCATCCTACTCGATTGGTCGCTGGTTCAAGTCCAGCCAGGCCCACCAGTGAAGAGGACGTTTATGTCGCTGATCGACCGCATGTTGTCTCGCGCAGTCCCGCGATCGGGCGAGGCCCGCCGGAATGTCCTGGTGCGAGTTTGGCTCGACGACGAAGGTCGCGTTCGTGATCTGAAGGTGCGCCGCAGCTGCGGCGATCCCGCGCGCGACGAGCGCGCGCTGCACGCGATAGCCGTCAAGCAGTTTCCGCGTGGGCAGCTCGGGTCAGGTGGCGGCACTTCGCAACGGTGGCACGATCTCACATACGACGGGGATTGACGTGCCGGGCCCGGCCGCTGCGGAGCCCTTCGCCTGATCAGTTCGACATCTCGTGCTGTTCGTCGCCGTCGCCGGGAGTACTCGTGTTTGCTTCGGCGACGAGCTCCCGATGAAGCCGGGCGGCCGCGACCGGCGAGCCCACGTTGGCATGGAGAGATGTTCCATCCCACAGCTCGACGACCCACTTGTCGCGTACACGACAGACGCCAATCGTCCAGCCGCTCCGATGCGAGTACCCGTAGTCGCTCACCACGGTCCACCCGAGCGCGACCATCGTGTCGCGCTGCTCGAGCATCGGCGCGGCGGTCATGCTCCGCTCCGCGGTGCGCAGACCAGGTCCGCGCGCTTGTCGCCACGCTCGTACGTCGACCGCGCCAAGCCTTCGCGATCGGGAAAGTCACCCACTCGAATCAGATTGTCCATTCGGCTCTCCGCACCGTGTGGAAGCCGTTGCCGCCGTAGGTACTGTATATATGTCAGGGGTGCGAGCGGTTCGCAATATTCGGTCGACGGCGCGCCGATTCGGGGAGCTCACCCAAGCCTGGATCCGGCACTGCCGCGCCGTGCCGGCGGCCGATCGTACGACCGCCCGTCACGCATCCGCTCAAGCCGCTCGAGCGCCTCGGCGAACACCGCCAGCGGCGCCGCGCGCATTCGGTTTAGCCGGAGTTCGCGAAAGAGAATGACATGCAGGCACAGTGGGCGATCACCTACAAGGCAGAGACAGGCTTCGACGTCGAGATCATCGACGCAAGCAGCTTCGAAGCGGCTTGGAGCCGTGCGGATTCGCTTTTTGGGTCGCAGCTTGTAGAGGTCGAGCGCGTCGCGTGAAAACCGTACCCCCTTCGACGGGCGCATTTCGCGTCGCCGGGGCGTTCAGCCGGCACCCAGAATGCACCTTGAAATCGTGTATCCTATGGGATACTATATAGAATATGAGAATCGAGCAGACAGACGACTTCGCGAAATGGTTGCGCGGCCTACGCGATCACATCGCGCGCGCGCAGATCGCCAAGCGGATTCAACGGCTCGCGCGCGGCCAGTATGGGGACGTGAAACCGGTTGGTGCGGGGGTGAGCGAAATGCGCGTGCACGTCGGCCCCGGCTATCGCGTCTACTTTGTCCAACGAGGCTCAACGCTCGTCGTCCTGCTATGCGGTGGCGACAAGTCAACGCAGCAGCGCGACATTGAGCGTGCTATCGCGCTTTCGGCGCAATTGGGAGATTGACATGGGTATCAAGACAACGCCGTTCGATGCGGCCGAATACCTCGACACGCCCGAGGCGCAGGCCGAATATCTGCGGATTTCGTTCGAGACCGGCGATTCCGCCGACATTCAGGAAGCCATCGGCACCGTGGCGCGTGCGCGCGGCATGACGCAGATTGCGCGCGACGCGGGCGTCGGCCGCGAAAGCCTCTACAAAGCGCTGGACGAGCACGGCAACCCGGAATTCGCGACGATCCTGCGTGTTGTGCGCGCGCTCGGCCTCACGTTGACCGTGACGACGCCCGTACACGAGCACGCCTGAGCCGGGATTTTCGCGCGGCGTCGCGGGCTGGCGGGCGCTCGCCGCTGCGCCGCGACCACCCGCCAGCCCGCGACCAATGCGTTAGCCAGTTTGCGCGCTGCGCAAATGAATCGGGGCAATTCCGCTCCGCGCACACTTCGCGCGTCGCCGGATTGCCCCAACGATCACACCGACGCGCCGTCGGTGACAGCGGCTGCCGGCTCGCCCTGGGCGGGTTTCGCCGGCACCGGCGTCTCGCCCGGTTTCGCGAGCGCCGCTTTTACCGCCTCGAGCTTCTCTTTCCACCATTCCGCCGGAATCTCGTCCAGCCCTTCCGCGCGCAGCAGCTCGAGCAGCGCCTTCTGATTCCGCTCGCGCTCCTTCCGGAGCCGTTCGCGCTGTTCGTCCTGCAGCTTTTTCAGCTTCGCCGCCGTCCGCGCGATTTCGTCTTCGATCGATCGCGGCTTCCGTGCCGTCTTCCCTGCATCCGCCGTCATGGCCTCTATCACTCCATTGTGCCCCTCCCCCTTGCCGCGCAGTGTAGCGGAATTCGGCCGCGCAACGTAGAGCACTGCCGCCTGACGCCCCGTTGTAGCCGGGCGGCCCTGCTCATCATCCATCGAGGCGCAATGCTCGCATTGCGCAACTGGCGCACGGCGGCCGCCACCGTCGCGGCCGCCGATCCAACCGACCCGCGCACCGAGCCGGCGCCCCCGCGTTTTTCCGGCCGTCGCCGCGCGGGGCGTCACCCGCGACCTTGCGCAGCCGTCGCCCCGCGCGGACCATCTAGCCAGAGCGCAATGCGCGCATTGCGCAACCCGAGCGCGGCGGCCGCCACCGTCGCGGCCGCCGGCCGAACCGACCCACGCGCGAGCCACCGATCCCGCGTTTTTCCCGCTGGCGCCGCGCGGGGCGTCGCCCGCGCGCTTGCGCAGCCGTCGCCCCGCGCGGACCGCCCATCCAGTGCGCAATGCCCGCATTGCGCAGATTCCCCCCGGCGATCGCCTCCGTCGCGACCGCCGGTTGCGCCAACGCCGCCCTTCCTCACAGCGTTTTCTCTCTCCTTGTCGCCCGCCCCCCATCTTTCATCGACCGAATTCAGCGCACGCCGGCAGGTTTCCCACATACCCACCGGTCCCCGCGCTTCTCCCGTTTCCCACAACCAACACCGTTGTGGAAAACGGCGCGCGGCCGCCGCTCTTGCGATGTTGATGCATCGCGACGTCGGTCCGGACCCGTGGATATGTGGAAAACCTGCGTGGCATAACCACCCTCGTCGCTCCGAATTTCTCCCTATCCGCTCCCCGCCTCCGTTCAACCTCCCTATTCCGTTTTTTCCCTGTGCGGAACGGATCGACGCTCGCCTCGTTTTCCTCTTTTTCGTGTCGGTGCCTCGACCTCCACCTTTCTGCAAAATTTCCTCTGTGCTCCGACCAGGCGAACGTCTCAACGGAACGAAATCCTCGCTCTTGCTGGCTGCGATGCTGATCGCGACGCCTGCTGAAAAACCGGTGATACCCGGACCCGTCCGGGCATCACCATCCAGATACCGTCCGGCCGGGGGGCGACCCGTGGGGCAAGCCCCACCCCCCGACCAGACGGTCACACACCACGCAACTTCGTTGCGGGTGCTTAAAGCCTTGCTGCGCAAGCCTTTAAGCGGTAGGACGCCTAAAAATCAC
This sequence comes from Burkholderia sp. 9775_39, assembly GCF_015712225.1. Lineage (NCBI taxonomy): Bacteria > Pseudomonadati > Pseudomonadota > Betaproteobacteria > Burkholderiales > Burkholderiaceae > Burkholderia > Burkholderia sp. 9775_39. The sequence continues at coordinate 11,967 of NZ_JACCQC010000034.1, forward strand.
GATATTGCTAAGCTAGAGTCGAAACTCAGACAGGATATAGCGTATGCCGGTATGACACCCGCAAAACCCTTTTAATACCGTTCGATCCTCCATCGAAAGCGCGCGCGACAATGGCTATACGCGTAATACACCATTGGCGCTACGGTAGTACGCCTAAATTCAATGAAGACTCGTCTATACCGAAAACGACAATTAAATCAGTTACTTAAAGACGTGATGCGGCTGCTGATGGAGAAAACAATGCGAAACGAGAAGAATGTCACCGTTCCCAGAAAAACACGTAGCCGTATGACGAAAAGCGTGACCATGTGCTAACATCTTCACACGACGGAAGCGCGTATCCACAGCTCAATCCGCACATAGCCACGGCCACAAAAAGGTAAGGATCTCTCGCTACGAGGTCTTCATGCCGCGTCTTAAAACGCCGGGGAAAGGTGCGTCCAAACCCATCTCCTTCAAACTCGATCCTGAGTCGGAACGCTTCTATCGACGCAAGGCTCAAGAGAACGGTGTGTCGCTGTCCGACTACATTCGCAAGCAGCTTGCGCTCGGCGTCGTCACCGAAAATGTCTCGCTCATCGACCAGCGTCTCAAGGCGCTCATTCAGCAACTGAGTGGGCACGCGCCGTCCGATGGCAGGCCGGGAAAATCCGTCCAGGCGCTACCGTCCGAACTGGTTCAAGCGGTGTTCTTCAGCCGCGAAGTCCTGACCAGTATCATCAGCGACAGAAACATCCAGTTCTTCCACCAGGCACAGGATCGCGCCGAGGCCGCTACCAAGAAACTGCTGGGAGAGAGCCATGGCTGATCAGCGCTCGCCCAGCGGACTCGCCACCTTTTCTCGGGGAACAGCGCTCTAGTGGCAGCAGGCAAAACTGCTCACCAGTGCGATCGTGGCCGTTGTCATCGCGGCCAATGAATCGTGGCGCTTCAGGACCAGTTCTGCCAAGGCAAAGACAACAAGAAAAAGAGCGGCAAAACCAGAGGGTAACGAAGAGTTATCCACACCGGAATAGATGTACTACGCTGTCTCGGGGTGGGTCAGATTTAGATGAAATCGGTGGGTTAAGACTCGGTGGAAATCAACAGGCTCAGCCCATTTACGCTTACCCCATTGGGAGAGGCCACGACAACGGCCGCGGGCACCCCAAAGACCTCAAGCGGCCCGTACAGCTGCGCCGCTGGCCCAGTCGAGGTGACCTGGTTGATGATCAACGAGGCTGACCGGCCGTTCAAATTTGGATTCGCCCCCAGCGTCCCACCCAGCAATGCAGTCCCTGCGACGGTGCTGTTATTCAGCACCAGGCCTTGCGAATCAACGCCAAACGATTGATATTGATTCAAGCTCACGCCATTCGAATTCGGCGTGGCGATATTCACCGCAGGTATACCCGCACTTGTCTGCGTGATGGTCGGCTGGAACGGAATCGGCGCGCGCGGATCAACGATCGGTGCCGCATGCGCGACTTCATCGGCGAGAAACACAGCAGGTGCGAAGTAGGTGACGGCGACCATCACGATGGCCGTGACACGCATCCAAAGCGGTCGCGCCGCGCTATCCGAATGGAACAGCGCAGCCAGGCGATGACTCATCCAGCCTTGCTGACGCGCGATTTCGCGCTCGACGTGCCGCACGGCCAACGTCCGTCGTAGGGTCTCTACTCGCATTTCTCTTCTGGCTTGGTGTTCTTGAAATCATCCCGTCTGGCAATCCGGATTCTCGGAAGATCGCCACAGGGAGGCTTTGCCGCGAAGTTAGCATGACGAATCTTGATGCGATACCACCCTGACGAGATTTGACGATTGTTGATTACCCGAAAGCAAATTTAAATATATTAAAAAATGTTTAAAGTATTAGATAAACTATTATTCTGCTTTAAAGATGAAATTTTTGAACGGGTCTGCGTGGACATCGACAGGCAAACAGCTGTTTCGGCCGAATCTAAACAGTCCAGGAGGGTTCCGAAATGCGTGTTTGATTTTCCGAAACGGCGGCTCATCTTCCCGAAATGGATGTTAGCTAACCGAAACACGCGTTCATCCTGTCGAAAGGACGATTCATTTCGTCGGAGTGACTGTTCGGCGCCCCAAAGACGGCGGACAGCGTTTCGGTTGGCGACGCTGCGAATGGCTCATTCCTCCGTCGTTATGGTGGTCTGTTTTTGGAGACGGACCATGCCAGCTCACCGAACGACCTTGCTCAGAATAAAAGAAGTACCTCGTTTTAAATTAATTTTCAATATTGTTCATCGGCAGGTTAGCGGTCTTCCATTTTCCAAACGATGTCCCTAATTGAGTACGAGATTTGCGTCCAGTTCCTGACTCTGGAATTCGGAATTGGAGCCTCCATTGATATCCTGCGTCGCATCACTGCTCCAGTTCACACTTCGCCCACTAGCCCGACTGCGCTCCTCACGCAAGGTACCAAGCCCTGCGTCGACACGGCCATCGAGCATGCTGCTTAACTGCTGAGCCAGATCAGGTGTCAAACCCGTCACCCGCAGGACCGTTTTGGTTGCGAGGGTGGTGCCGCCGGGGGCCAAGATAGACCAGTCCGTCACTGTGCCAAGACACACTCGAAGTTCATGTGCAAGACCAGCTTTATCTTGATAAACATAGGTACTCGCCCTGCCGGGTCCACGACCTGTCGGTAGCGTGACGCCGGCCTGAAGCATAGCCTGGCTTAGCGACGGTTCGGCCGTTCCGTCGCATAACCATCCCGTATTCGAGCTCAGACTAATCGGATGCCCATTAACAAAGCCCGTCGGCGTCGTAGGATCGTCACCCGGTAGCGTTCCGCCGGTTCGAGTCACATACGTGTCGAAAGCGCTGATCCAGCCTTGTACAAATTCGCTGTATATTTTTACACCTACTGCGTTGCGATATACATCGCCGCCAACAACCGCGACGCTGGCCAAGATCGCGACGACGATCAGGACGATCGAGAGTTCGATGAGCGTAAAGCCGCGATGCGAATGCCAAGTACGCTCAGGCTGAGGTTCATGGGTGGTCATCATGTGGCAGTAGACTTGAAGAGTGCTTCAAAAAAGGTGTTGTCTGATCGCTGCATTGTTTATCGGCAGGTCACGCAACAGGCGAATTTTGGGGTCCTTGCGGGTGTCGTCACGACGCTTGGATCGTGTACGAAAACGGTGGAATCCGTGCGGCAACGCATTGGTGCATTCAACGACCCAGCGATATTTGCTACGGCTGCTGCTATGTTCGACACGGCATCTCACTATCGCGGATGCGATACCGCGATAGCGCAACGCGCTTCGATGCCGCTCCGAATCGGAGCCGAGATCAAGGTAGAAAGCACGCGTTATCTGCCGTGACTGGCCACGCAATCGGCGAGTCGGTGCAATCGCATTGATTAGCGGCAACAATTGCGTGATGTCGCAGACGCTAGCGCTGTCCGGAGTAGCGACAAGCGGAGCGCCGTTGGCGTCGGTGACGAGGAATCGGTGACAACGCGAGAAAATTCGATTCGATTGGTGGCACGCAGCCTCGGAAGCCGGATTTCGTGGATCCAATCCCGGACGCCGACCTATTGCAAGTCCAGCAGACAGCGCCCGCAACTGATGTCCGATACGCAACCCATCTGGGCAAGTAGTTCGTCCGAGCGAATGCCCCTCTCGAGTATGAGAAGTATTCAGGTCAGCGCGGCAGGACCGGCTACGAGGATGGCCCCCGAGCAACTGAAGCGTCACGGCGCTGCTGATAGCAAAAATGGTTCGTTCAATGCCCATAATTCGTCGTTGATGATCCGCCCGGCCGCGCCCTCACTCCGTATGTTGAAAGAGTCGAGGCTAACAGCTTTGCCTTGGTGTTAACAGAGGGCAAACACTTTCTTACAGCACGGAGTAAATGTTCACGAGGAACTCGTTTGAAAAAGTGCCGTTTCTGCATAGCGCCTTCGCTGGTTCAGCGTCGATGTTTTGCTTGATCCAGGCAACGAAGCGACGCCATCTATACTTCAATTGCCGCTGGACGATCTCGCTCATGTTGAGGTCGTGGCTATAGCCGGGAGAGTCGAGCAGAATGTCATGGCGATCTCGATCAGCCAACGTTGTCGCCTTGCTTCATCAATGCCATGACGGACGCAAGCGCTACCCAGAACGATCACGGTCGGCCTGCCGTCACCTGCAGCCAGCACGTCGTCGTTGAAGTCCGACATATGTAAGCCTCTGATCTTGTCCACATGGGCCGCTTGTAGCAGAGTATTGAAGCCAAAATCCAGTACGCCGATCACGCTCGGCCAGCAGTGTTGGTTAGGCTCGATCTTATGAGCCCCCTCGTAGCGACCAGTTGCGCTGAACCGGCGGCGAACCGGAAAAGCTGGGCTATGTGCGGATACAACAGCCACAAGGCTGCCCTCTGGCGACGGCTGCTGGGGGCTTGCTTCATGAAAAATGTCTTTTCATCACGCTCCTTTTGAGCACGTAACGATTGCGCATGAACGAGAGTCCATCGCGCTGGAGCGCCACGGCCAGCGCTGCAAGGCGACACGGCTACGGTTCATAAAATGTGGCGTCGAGTCGCCGTAACGGGTTCGGTCGCAGCGATCAGGCAAGGCGCGCGTACGACCGCCTCCGTGGCCTGTCAGCAGGCCAACCACGCTACGCCAGGCCCAGCAATTGGGCCACTGGACGCTCACGCCGAGTCGCGCAATCATCCCTGGCGCGCGTCCTAGTGTCCTGATGACGGTGATTCAAGGCCAGTTTTTCCCAGGTCAGATTCTCCACCTCGACCAGTCGCAACTCGCATCGTATCGGTTCGGAGCTCCCGGCATATGCTATGTACTTACAATTTCTTCAAAACATACTCAACAAAATTAATCGCAAACGTGTTCTCAGGCGCCACTCTGATCGGCCTCTCTCGATCAGGGATATTTAAAGATATGGGCTATCACGTAGCCCGTTTGTCGCATGCCACTGCATTTCATCAATCTGAATTGCCAAGCTGGCCATGATTTGATCTGACAAGATAGCATTGTCGATAGCCGAATAATATTCATTAAATCCATATCTAATCATTTTAATTGCATTGAATGCCTCGTAAATACTTTCGGTAGTCAAATCCACGACAGCGTATGGCACACCGGCGCAACTAGGTGCATCAGCGCGCGCACAATTACCTTGCTCAATCAACAAGTTCATAACTTTCGCGCCGACTTTGGCTGGGCCTGTCACAAGCAAAGGTGTTGCATTGTTGATCAAGTCGGTCGTGGTTGACTGCTGAAGCACCCTCAACAGGATTTGGTAATCCGCAAGCGCAAGCAGCAACATCTGGGCGCTGAGCAGTGTATTGAAAGGCGTACGTGCGAAGGATGCTACTTGTTCGGGGCAATCAAGATCCTGCGACAGCTCGGCGAACGTACGGTTCAGTGCCTTGGTCGAATCACGAGCCTTTGTCTCTTGTAACGCGGACGCTCCAACTTGCAGAGTATAGGCAGGATCAACTGACGTACCCGCTGTCCTTGGGGCAGTCAGCAGTGCACATGTTTGCAGGATGTTGGATGGCTGAGCCGCGAATTGCGTGGCCGGCACCACATGAACCTGATTTATTTTGATCTGATTTGACCGCATGGCGAGCACATCGATGTGATTGCCCGCGCCCATTGCGAGCGCGACGTCTCCGGTCCCGCGTTTGGGATATGGGTGCACGGTGTATTGAATCTGGCCCGCTGTGGCTTCGGGCAGGCCGAGTGTCTGATATGGAACGTAACCGGTGGCGCTTGCGCTGCAGGTGGAGGTTGAAAAGCCACTTGTGTCTGATGCTGGACAGGGAAGCGAGCCGTGCTGAAAGATATAGGCTATTAGCGCGGCGTTTGTACGTTCAAGGATGACACTGCGTTCGTACCGGGTCTCCTGATTGCGGGTCATCTGGTTCAGAACAAGCAAGCCAACGGCAAGCAATCCCGCAAGTGCAACGACCAGCGCTGCCTCAATCGTGCCGAACCCTCGATTTCGCTGATGCAGCAGGGTATTGCTCATAACTTCCCCTCAATCTGCTTCTGAAATCGAATTTGTGCGTCTTGCTGCATTTTTTGTAGTTGTGTGATGTAATCCTGCGTGTCTGCAATGGCGGCTTGAGCATTTTTGAGGGAGGCTGTATCGCTGTTTGTTTTGCTCATACCCGGATCGATCGTGCTAACAATCTGGATTTGCAGGCCGATATAGCCGATCAAGACGATGTCAGCAATAATTACATTTGCCAGACCGATTACGGCCGCTGGATTCGTTCCATCGATAGCGTCTGGAACAGCCAGCTTTGTTTGAATAAGCGAGCTGACGAGGTCGGCGGTCAGATTGGCCAGCAAGCCTGCGCGAATTGCTATCTGGAAATCGTCACTGAACAGTGACTGTTGCGCGCGCTGGAATTGAAGCTCGCGGAAATGAGCTAAGCTTTGCGCGACTTGCACCATGTCTTGACTGGCTACGATCTTCTGGGCGGTGCTACCAGCGCGCGTGATCAACTCGGGGCAGCGTAACCATGCTTCCAGTTCTCCCAAGCCGATAGAACGTAACCCGATGCCGCGCGCGAGCTGAGCCTGGGCTTGCGGGCTGCCGGGCAACACAGATAGATCAGGCGGCGGAGTATTGCGATCCGGTGAGATTTGCACGACAAAGGCCGCTGGAACACCTGCAACGCGCAGTTGTGGCGACCGCGCAGCAGCACTCAGTGCGGCGCATAAATTGAGCGGCGATGCCGCAGGGCTAGCCGACCAGTTGGATCGTTGTCCGGTGCTGCTTACATACTGGGGCATATGTTGATTGGGATCAGGTGTATACAGACCGGCCTCTGCAGACACCAAGCGGCTGTCGACGGCATACCACACGGAAATTTTTCTATCGGACAAGCCGAGCATGACAGGGTCGATCCACCCTTGCGTGGGCGGCAGAACATACCTATTCAGCGCATAGCCCATGACCGCATGGTGTACCTTGTCCAGTTCGTCTTGGACTTGCCTGTCCGGAGGTACGGGAGCACTGGAGCGTATAAGTGGGAGCAGCACCACCGACAAAATACCGGTGACCAATACCGCTAAAGTAGCCTCCAGCAAGCTAAAACCCCTCTGTGCTGCATGGTTGCTGGCCCCATGTCGGCAGAAATTCACCGCTGCTTGATCGTTCATGACGTTGTTACCCACGGCTATTTCGTGTTCGCGATACCCGTAACGACGGGGTCGATTTCCCAGGTGAAGCCCATCTCGGTAGCCTTTTGAACAGCGTCATCGGCCGGCGAAACGCCCAAGTTTGCATCTGGCATTCCCCAAGGCTGAAATCCCCGGAGCTTGTCCAGCAGCAATTGATACTGGCCAAGGTAGATTGTGTCGTTTGCCGACGCCAACGCTTGTGCTCCCAGATCGACAATTCGACGCGTCTCGGCAAGGTTATAAAACTCGAGCGAAGCTGCGGCCTGAATCGCGAACCACGGCATGGCCAGAGCCGTCAAAGAGCTGTCTCGCTTGGCGAATTCGGTCATCCCTTGTGAGGCACGCACACCGGTAAAGATCCAGTCGAGCGCGATCACCTGGGGAATAAGCACCGTTGTCATCCAGTGAAACGATCCCCAGTCGTGCGGTCCCGCGGAATCCGGACCGTTGTCGTCTGCCCATCCACCGGGCCCGTTAATTAACGCCTGCCTGAGTCCCAGGATAGTGCCGCCAGGCTCACTTAGAGCGGCCGTCGTGGCCATCACGCTGAGTGATGCATTCACCGAGTCACATTGAAACGCTGTATAAAGATCAGCGGCCGACAGTGCACTGGACTGGCCTGATACGCTAAGCTTGTAGGCTAGGGTACTCACTGCTGCATTCCCGGGTACCGGAGGAACGCTCCATGGGCCGAGAGATTGACTTAGAACGACCGAGACGCCTCCTGAACCCAGGGCGGTGTTTTGGAGCTGTTGACAAAAATCTGCACCGCTTGGCTTGGCCGTATAGGCGCTCATAGGATTGATCTGGGCGCCCGCAATTCCCCTCCCAGGAGTGCTCTCGCTTGCACTAGGTAAGATCGGACCGACGGCCGGAATGAATTGCCCGGCAGGCGAGCTTGTTAGATCGGGACTGCCACCACTGCCCTTATTGGGAGCATAGCGCATCTGCTGCATGGCCGCTGTAAGGCTGCCTGGATATACAATTGTGGTATTCAGCAGCGTCCCTACCGGCAACCACCCCTCTTGAGCCCCGCAATCTTCCACTCCTAAGCGTGTTGACGCCGCGCATGGCAGGCGCCCATATCTCGACGCGTAGTCCTTTATTAAGCTATCGGCCCAGCGTAACGCGGCGCGCTCATCCTGAATCGAATGATTCAGCATGTCGGAACGATTTGCGAGATAGCCGATGATTACGCTACCGGTAAGCATAACCAGCAATGCAGACATGCCGACCAATCCGAAGCCTTTTTGTCGGGCACGTCGTGCCGTAACATGCGCCGATCCTCTAATCTGCTTCATCGCGAATTACTCGAATAAACCTGCCATTAACGCTTATGTCTTGCTAGACGCGGTGTCTCGCAGAGACCCTACCTAGGTGATTGCCATAAACTATGACTCGAAGATCCTTACAGAAGGCTGATCGATACATGCGTCAGGAATAACGTGCTGACATGGTTTGCCGGACCAGATCGTACACAGGCAGCAGCAGGGCCATAATCATGACGATGAACAACCCACCGGCCAGCACAATCACCAAGGGCTGCATGATTTCCGACAACATGGCGATGACACGGGTAAAGCGGATTCGGTACTCCATGGCCAAGTGACTAAGTTGACGATCCAAGGTACCGGTCTCCTCCCCTACGCTAATCATGCGTGTCATCATGGCGGGGAACCCTCCCACCTGCCGCATTGCAGTCGACACACGGTCTCCGCGCTCAACGAACTGACGCATGGCAACTAGGCGGTCCCGATAAAAGAGGTCCTTGACCGTTTGCTCCATAATCAGCAGGCTCTCAACGATGCCGATACCTGCATGAACCAGAATGGCCAAATACTCTGAAAAGAATGCGAGGCCGGACGATGTGAGCAAGGTCCGGCTAATGGGTAAGCGATGTAAGAGCGCATAAACCGCTCGCTGTACACCGGTACTGATGCGCCATGCGATTACACACACGCTCGAGCACACGAGAACGCACAAGCCCAGCTCAATCGCGTGCAGAGTGATCCAGTCCGCAATAGCCAGCACTGCCACGGTCAATGCCGGCAACGGAACGTTCATTTGCTTGAACAAGCTGGACAAATTCGGGATTACGTAGTAAATCCAGAATGCCGCCGCCCCGAAAATTGATAAAAACACGAACATCGGATAAATCAACGCCTGCATGGCGTTGGCTTTCATGCCGATGACTCGCTCGACATGGTCGGACGCCTCCATCAGCATCTTGTCCATCGAGCCGGTTTCATCGCCAATGGTGACAAGGCTGCGCACTGTCTCGGGGAATACTGCCGGTTGTCGCGCAAAAGCCTGACTTACGGTAGCGCCAGCCTCCAGGTCCTCGAGCAGCCTGCGCCCTACGCGGGCCACTGCCGGATCAGTTTTTTGAGCGTCCGTGTCGGCCGTACTGGCGATCGATTCCAAGATGGGCACACCTGCGGCTGTCATCACGGCCAGATCCCGTAGCAAGCCGGCCAGATCCCTCGACTTGATCTTTGGCTGGCCAATGCGCTGGACTCGCTCGAGAGCATACCCGACCCACGCGGGCAGTGCATTCAACCGCACGATCACACCCTGATGCTTGCTTTCGAGCCACGTACGCACGACCGGCAGTTCCTGCATGGCAAGCCCCACCACCCCGGAGCGGGATCTGCCGGTAGGCTGAACAACCTGGAAGTAGTAGAAGTACGTCATGTCGAAACCCCTTCGCCAATTACGCGAAGAACCTCCTCACACGTGGTTTGACCCAAGCGCACGCGGCGCTTGGCCAGCTCCCCGATTGTCTCGAAGCCAGCGGCAATTGCGTTCGTGCGAATTCCTTCGCGCCCGACATCATCGGCAATGGCATTGGCCAGCGCATTGTCCACACACAGAATTTCATAGACGGGCAAGCGGCCGTAGTAGCCTGTTTGTCGACACTTCCTGCATCCGACTCCGCGCTTGCCCAGCGCGCCAGCAGCGACGCCCAGCCATGCCGACTCAGCCTCGGAAAATGCCACTTCGTGCGCACAAAACGAACATATGCGTCGCACCAATCGCTGATTAATCACCAACAGCAAGTTCTCGGCAATCGCCTGGGGTAGCAAGCCCATCGGCCGAAGACGCGGAACCACGCCGAACACGCTGGTAATGTGCAGCGTCGAGAGCACCAAATGCCCCGTGGCCGAAGCGTCCAGCGCCGCTTGCGCGGTTTCAGCGTCGCGCATTTCACCGACCAGAATGACATCGGGGTCATGCCGCAAAAAATGCCGCAGGGCAGTGCTGAAGTCATATCCCGCTCGGCGATTGACTTCGGTCTGCCCGGCACCCGGCACGCGATACTCCAACGGATCCTCGACTGTCAGCACGTTGCGCTCGATCAATTGTTGCATGCGCAAGCCTGCGTGCAATGTACTACTTTTGCCCGAGCCGGTTGGCCCCGTGATCAGGATCAATCCGGCAGGGCAGGCCATCTTGGACGCAATCAGCCGCACATGCTCCTCGAAGAAGCCGAGCTCCTGCAGTCCTTTCAGGTCATGCGCTTCAGGCAACAATCGCATCACCATCCGTTCACCATGCTCTGCCACGATGGTGGAGACCCGCACGGTAAATTGTGTGTCAAGAATGGTCGTTCTAAAGCTGCCGTCCTGAGGTCTACGAGCCTCCGATATATCCATATCCGACATCAGCTTGATATAGCCGAGCAAGCGCCCGAGCGCCGATGGCAACGCCTTGATGGGACGCAGCACGCCATCGATTCGGAACAGCACATGTAGGCTACGAACGCCCGGTGTGATATGGATATCGGTGGCACGTTCTCGCACGGCCAAGTGCAACATGTACTTGAGCAAATTTTCCGGACTGATCTCATGCCGAGAGTCTGCTACCAACCCGAGAACCTCCTGCTCGAAGAGTTCTTCTGGGGGATGCTGCGAAAAGTAGTACGTGTGAAGAATTAAACGCTTAACCGCCACAAACTCGGATTGCAAAAAACGGCAACGCAATCCACACCGACGTAGAACGATTTCGCTCACCTTCTCGGGCAACGTGTCGCCAATTAATACCACCAGCTCGCGGTCGTCGCGCCGTATCGGAAGAAAATTACCGTTCAGGCACAGCTCCCGGTTAAATATTTCCATCAGTGCCGGCTCGGCGTCGGACACCTCATCAATCTCGATATATTCAATTCCCTGTAAGCGGGCCAACAAGCGCGCAACATCTCCTTCCCGGGCAAGCCCAGAATCGATGACGGTATGCCACATCACGTCGCGATGAACCGCACTTTTCTGATAGGCATATTCGAGCTGCGTCGCATCAATCAACCCAGCTTCCAACAAGGCTTGCCCCAAAGCCTTTGATAACTCTTCAATTGTGCGCGTTGCCATTATCCCGTCCTAACTGCTTCTTTACCCCAGCCTGACGCGGACGATCATGCTGTCTCTTCCCCGCCAATGCCAGGATCGCGGGGACCCGTGCCATATCTACCCACTGCGCATCGGCAGGCAGCCCGCCGGGCGGCAATGGGGGACGCGTGCCGGTCAGTTCGATAGCCGCCTGAGGCGTATTCGCGGCACGATGCACATCACCATCTGATAGCACGCTGGCCCAAGGCGCTCTCTGCTCGTCATTGCCTGCCAGTGTCACATTTCCCGCGCCCCCATGAAACGAGCTCGTCGACGCCGACGGCGCGACGCTTGAACGTGAGGTGCCTGGCGAGGCTTCCTTAATCGGTTCGTGCCCGGGCGCAGGAAGCGCCAGCGCACTCAGCAAGAGTGCTATTCCACCCGAAATCACCAACGTCCAGGACAATACCGCGCTATCGCCGACGCACCCTTGTAAATGGCGATTCCACATCCAGTGAAGCATCCAAGTTGGATAGGTCATCATCGCTCCTCGTCTCGTCCCTATAGTCCGGTCAAAGCACGCGCGCACGCAGCACGATGATCAGTTCCCGGTTGCGATGCTGTTTTGAAATAGCGTCAAACAAGTTGCCCAGCACCGGAATATCGGCGACACCGGGCAGTCCGTTGTTGGTGTTTGTGGTCTGTTGATCGATCAGCCCGCCGATGATCACCGTGTCACCGCCGTTGAGCTTCAGCGTCGTAGTCAATCCCTTTACGTCAACAATGGGAAGCGTTACTGCATTGCCCGTGGTGCCAATCTGCACTTGCTGCAAACTCGTGGCTTGAACCTGCGTTTGCATCGGGTGCACGAAGAGTTCGATTCGACCGCTATCGTTGACTGCGGCCGACACTCCAACCACTACGCCGGAAAACAGTGAATCCGTGTCGACATTGACCGACGTCGTCGAAGCGCCACCTCCAGTGTTGCTCGTCGAACTGCTGATCTTGCTAATGTAACGATAGTTGGTACCCACGCTAAGATAAGCTGGCATCCCGTTACTGAGACGCACCACTGGGTTGGACAACATCCGTACAGTTCCAAATGTACGTAGCGCGTTAATTGCTGCGGAAAACGCATTGCCGCTATACGCCAGGCCGTTACCATAGCCAGCGGTGGCGCCCACCGTCTCGGCGGGAATCGTGACAGTACGCGTGCCCAAGCCCGCACTCAAAGAGGTGGTAACCGGGTTCAAGGTCGCCGCTCCAGTGCCGAGCTGCCCCACGAGATTCTTTGTCAACAAGTTCCAGTCGACGCCCCAGTTAAATCCATCGGAGAGTTGGACGTCGATCAGTTGCGCCTCGATCTGCACCTGGCGCCCCCTGACGGTACGGATGCGTTCGATGAACGCTTCAACAGCCTTCAGACGCGACGGGCGGGCACTAACGAACAAGATTCCGGTCGATCGATCCAGCGTCACGTAGCCATCATCGGCGCTTTTGACGGCGCCAGACGATCCCGACACAATCGTTTGTACTGCTTTCAGTAAATCTTCGTAGCGATCGCTCTTGCTCCCAACCTCGCCACTGATGAGTGTATTGCCCTTTAACGCCGAACTACCCGCATCCTTGCCGGCACCGCCGAACACGTCACCACCGTCGTCGATATTCAATTGCGCCTTGCCGCCGAGCATTTCAAGACTGAATGTCTGCCGCGCCATCAAGGTGGCCACGATCAGCTTATCTTTCACGTGGCCATCGATATCGAACAACCCGAAAATCTGGTTCAATACATCGCGCGCCGATGCATGTCGCATTATGAGCGTTGCTCGCTGCCCGAGTTTGAGGACTGTCGGATCAATCATGACATTCATATGCAATTGGTCCGCCAATGCGGTTAGCAGGTCAGCCACCGGCGCGTTGGTCATGTTGATGTCAACCATCCGATCGAGCACGCTTGCATTGAGACCAGACACACCTGCCGTCTGGGCAGGTCCCGCTGTATGCGACTCCACATGCTGCTGCACGGAATCTAGACGCGCGAATACATCATGGCTGCCTTCAGTTGCTGTTTCGTCAATTTTTTGCATTTGCTCGCCATCTGTGCCGGACATATGAGAAGCGCTGTTGGGCCAACTGGTACACCCGCCAAGCGCGCAAAGCAGCCACACTACTGTCAGTCTGAAATTCATTGTCGTCACGAGCTTCTGGGAATTGTGAGGAAATCAGGGAAATCTATTCGAATATCTCGTCCATCGGACTGCGTTCGTGAGTTTGCATTGGGAGCCCAGCTTCCCGCTCATATAGTCGGTTGCAATTGCATTTGAAAATCCACCACGCTCTCCACGTCCACGCGCAGACCAACCTGCCCCACTTCATTCACAAAACAACGACTTCTGCTCGCCGCTTGCGTCGCGCTCTCGCCAAGGGCCAAGGCAAAAGCCGGATTGAATCGGGCAATCGAGCAGTCGGCGTCGACCGGCACATAGGCAGACGCCGTGTCGGGTGGCACCGTCGACGCAGTCACCAGCGCGCTTATCAGACTGCTTGCGCTGGGAGCCGCACCGAGTGTCATCGCCCCGTTGAATACGCCATAGCGCATCCGCCCGTCGTCACCCTGCCCGCTCGGAGGAACAATCCCCAGGGAGATGTACGGCAACCAGCCGACGTTGGACATGCAAGCGCCCCCGCTCTGGGACTCAATGCCAGCGCCACCCGCCGTGGTGTCCGGACATGGCAAGCGGTGTTGCGTCAACGCGAACTGCATTACCGCCCGGTGTGCCTGGCTCAACCGAGCACGCTGCACCAGGGCTGAGCGCGCTTGTTGCCCGCTTTGCTGCAAGCGCATACCCAACGCGAAGACCAGCGCCATCACGACCAGCAAAATCGCTGTCTCCAGCAGAGAAAATCCCTTCCCACGTGCTCGCTTAGTCGACATGATCGGCTCCATTGGGTCGATTGCTATTTTTGAGCCTGCTGCGATATCGCAGGCGCCGTTCCAGCTACCATCACCTCCGCACGGAGCTGTTGACTCAGCGCCTGAAGCTGCGCCTGCTTCTCCTTGAGCAAAGCCTGACTTTGCGCGTCTGCTGCCGAATCGCCGGAAACAGGCTCGAGACTCTGCATCTGCTGAGCAATTTGCTGCATTTGCCCCGCAATCTGGAGATTGCGTCTTAGTACGCCCAGGTCGACTCCGCCCAATACACTCGAGCCATTCGCCTTCTCCAGTTCCTCCAGCGCAATGGCCGTTTGCACCGGATCTCGTTGACCGTGTTGCAGCATGTCTTGGAACTGCGACAGTGCTGACTGCAACGCCACGTGCCGGCGTTGCGACGCCTCGCTAGTCGCCGAAGCCGACGCCCCGGTCGCGCCCGGCGAGCTTGTAGCTGCCTCGGCTGTTATCGGGCGGGGAGTAAGATCCAAGGCTGGGGCGCTAGCCGGCTCCACGCCCACTGCCGAAGAGGCAGTGGTCTCGACCTTGACCGGGAGCGCAAGGTGCGCCAACGGTACATTTTGAGCGACTGAACCATTCGTATGCATCACTCGGCTGGCGTAATAGAAAACGCCCGCCACACCGAGTGCGATCATTGTCAGTACAATCCATGTCGCTTTGCTTCGTATCATTTCCCGTCCCCTTCCCGTGTTTCTTTAACATCGGAAGCCGCGCGCATCGTAATCACGGCGGCACGGCCCTGGTGATCGATTTTCACCTTGTCCAGATAGATCGCCGTCACAACAGCCCCTCCATTGAGCCGATCCCCCACATGAATGAGATGCCCATCAATAATGGCGCTGCGCTGACGCTCAGACTGCACAATGGTGGTCAACACATATTGCTCCGTGTCTGTCACGGCTTTCGACAGTGTCGCCGGCAGAGGCACCGGCGCGGTCGGCACTGGTAGTCGGACCGGCGGCGATGTGCTTGCTGCACTTGTTACCAGCTCGTTCAACGCAACGCGCGTTTGCTCGAGCGCCATTCCCTCCGACTCTGCCGGATCGGCTGACGGCCGAGCAGGTTCAGCGGTATAACCGTGATAGGTCAACGTCGTCACCATCGTGGCCGCCAGCAGAACACCGACGAGTGCCAGCGGGATCGCATACGATTGTTGAGACAGCGTCATTTCTTCCCCTGGCCATCTGCCCCAAGCGGCGTCAATCGATAAGAGAAAACCTTCGCAAGCAGATTGCCGTCAACATGGCCGGCAGCCGTTTCCGCCGGCGCTGCGTCCCACCCTTTTACGCGCAGTGCTTCGACAAACCGTGCGAGCCTGTCTACCTGGGCACCGTCACCCTGCGCGGGCAACGCCCCATCCACCACCACAAGCCGTGGCGTATCGCGCAACGCTCGCCCCTCCGGGACTGCCCGGTTCTTCATCGACGCAGGCGTGGTCGTGTAAATACGCAGAATACTCAATCCGCTGACCTGTGCCGCCGCTCCGACCGTCCCAACAATGTGCGCGACATCGAACTTCCTCTGCGCGGCGGCTTGAGCCAATATCTGCTGGGACCAAGCGTCATAACCCGCCGGCACGGCCGTATGAGATCGCATCTGCACCACCTGCGCCTGAATCGCCCGCGCTTGTCCTTGACGACGCTCCGAGACGGTATCGATCTGCCGCGCACGTCCTACCAGCACACCCGAGTAAAGGGTGCATAGCAAAGCCATTACGACCATCGCCCCGCACCATAGGCGCACCCAGTGCTCCAGCGCCCAACTCATGCGCTGACTGAGCGGATTCACACTGTTCAGAAAGTTGCCTGCCCTCAGTAAGCCCGGCAATGAGGAACGTGCCGCTGACGCCGCTCCCAGTGGCTGGCTCGGGGCAACCTCAATCGCCAGAGCACATGCGTCTGAAAACGCCGTGACCGCCGCCGCGTCCTGCGCTGAATCAACTTCTGACTCCCGCTCGCCCGAGTGCGCCAGCACCGTATGCCACGATGCCGTATACCGTTGCGGCAATGACGATACCTTTGACAGCTCCGCTCGTACTCGCTCCCCTAACGCGCGAGCAGCAATAGCCATATCGACGGGTGACTCGCTAAACGATGTCGTCGAACAATGAATCAGGTGCTTATCGGCTCTCGCCAGAAAGCTCAGATGGCGCCCGTTTCGGGCAACGACGGCCTGAGCCGGACGCACGTGCTTCCACAGAACAGTCATCACGGGTACTATCAGGCACACTCGCGGGCGCGCCCGCGTCCACTCCATCAACCGCTGCCACTGCGAAATATCGATCGCTGTATAGATCACCTGATAAGTCGATGCGACCTTTTCAACGGCATGAATCAGCACGCGCGTCTCACCATCGGTCGCTCCTTGCGACATAAGGCGCCGGCTGATTAACACGGGCGCGTGTGCTGCGTTGCCCTCAAGCTCCATCTCGCCGCTCAGCGCCTGCGCACCAAAATCCGACACCACGATCGCCGCGTCCGTGAGCGTGGGGTACGCATCCAGCTCCCCACTGGACTGCTCTTCCAAACGAAACCAAGCGTCGCCAAAGTGTGCAACCCACTCGCTCATCGCGGCTCCAGACGGAAGTACAGCGCTCCAGATAGCGTCACTAGCAACGTTGAATCGGCACTATTGGCCACCGGCGCCTCGAACAAGCTTCCATCGGAACTTTTCATCGACAACTCAAAATCATCCGCACCAAACATGTGAGAAGGTGTTCGGCTAATTTGGGCCAGCATCTCGTTAGCCGTCTCTCTTGTCATCGACACCTGGCGTATATCCATGCGGCGAATCGCCCAGTGGCCAACGCCATACCCCGCTTGCATCGCCTCAGTCATCTGCGTGCGCGCCAGTCGCACCTTCTCAGCCTGGCGCCGAGCATCCGAGAGCGCGTGCTGGGCCGTGTCGCGCAAACGCGTCGCCGCATCTCGTCGTTCATAGGCCGCCTGCAAGCGCTGATGCGAAAACGAGGTGAACACAGTTGCGCCACCCAGCGCAATCAACGCCATCACTGGATAGACGATGTACTCGCGAGCACGCACCATCTTGGCAATGGTCAACCACCGGCGTCGCACACCTGTATCCCGGCTACCAGCATTGATGTCAACAGCCATCACACCTCTACTCGGTTTCGTTTTATTCAGCATTCCAAATTTTTGCTGCCTAGCCACTATTTTTCAAAACACAGTTGCAGCCCTACTGCCCAGCGATCACTGGTTCATTTTGTAATTCGCAACCAGCGCCTGAACCTGTCCTTCCGCGCTATTGCCACCGCCCTGGATCGCCGCGTTATCTGAGCTCCAGTCCTGTGCCTGTGTCGCCTGACTCAGCGCAGCGCCTGCTCCTACTCCGATCGCCCCTTGCGATACCCCCTCTTGCCGGAAACTGCCACTGCTCGCCCCGCTCGATCCATTGATGGCTGCGGCAAGCGAACGTGCAAGATCCGGCGTCAAGCCGGCCACCACCATCACGTTGCCAGCCCCAGAGGATGTCCCAGGCGGGTTCCAGCGGAAGCACACCTGCAACTCCTGCGGGTTGCCATTGCTGTCCAGATAAACATAGCGATCCTCGAACCCCTGACCGCGCCCCTGCGGAAGCTGCACCCCGGCACGCAACATCAGGTCACGCAGATCCCGGCCTTGCGTGGTATCAGCAGTCGTGTTCAAACCCGAGGTCGAAGGCATGTTCTTCGGAGCTCCGCCGTGGCAAATCATCGGAGGCCCCGACACCCCCGTCATGTTTCCACCCGAGGTCGCACCACCGTTGCTAGCCAGATACGCCTGGCCGTTCACCATCAACTGTGGCAGTGCGGGATCGTCACCTACCGGCACACCGGTGCGCTGGACATACGTGTTATAAGCAACCGCCCATTGGTTTACGAACGTCTGCCGGATCTTGACGTACTCGGCGTTACGCTGCGCATCCCGGCCAATCATCACTGCCCCAAGAATCAGGCCAATGATCACCAGTACCACCGTCATTTCCACCAGCGAAAAACCCGCTTGTCGGCGCTTCGCGCCCGCTTGCGGCTGCCGCCCACGCGGCGTACATTTCAGCCTCTGACGCATCCTCATGTCCTCTCTCCTTAGCCCAACACCCCTTGACACTCCGCTTCCGTAATCAGCCGCCTGCGCACGAGATCCCGCAGCGACGCCTCCATCGTCATCATTCCCTGCTCTTGACTGGTCTGGATCGTCGAGTAAATCTGTGCCGTCTTGCCCTCCCGAATGAGATTGCGAATCGCCGGCGTAGAGATCATCACCTCCCATGCCGCCGCGCGCCCCCCACCAATTTTTCGCACCAGTCGCTGGCAAATGACCGCATTCAGCGACTCTGCCAACATCGTACGAACAAGTATCTTCTCTTCAGCTGGAAAAACGTCCACGATCCGGTCCAGAGTACGCGCCGCAGAATTTGTATGCAGCGTTGCCAGCACAAGGTGCCCCGTCTCAGCGGCCGTTAATGCCAGTCGAATCGTCTCAAGATCACGCAGCTCGCCTACAAGGATGCAATCCGGGTCCTCTCGCAAGGCAGCACGCAAAGCATTGGCGAAACTATGCGTGTGGCGATGTAGTTCACGTTGATTAATTATGGATCGACGAGGTGCGTGAATAAATTCAATTGGATCCTCTACAGTGATAATATTATAGCTGAATTCATCATTTAAAAAACTAGTTATAGCGGCGAGTGTTGTCGATTTTCCAGATCCAGTCGCCCCAACAACCAAGACCAGCCCACTCGACCGATTAATAATTTTTCTAAAAACCTCCGGAGCATCAAGCTCATCAAGACTCGGTATATTCCTGGAAATAACGCGGAATACCAAGGCAAGCCCACGCTCCTGCCACAAGACATTAACCCTAAATCTCCCAATTTTCATTAAATCCAGAGAAAAATCACATTCTTTTGTCGACTCAAATACTTCCATTCGATCAGAAGGGATTACGGCACTCAAAAAAGACCGAAGAGTTTCAGCTCGAATTATCGGATAATTGCTAATTACAACATTCCCATCTATGCGTGCCGATGGCGGAACTCCAGTCGACAGATAAATATCAGATGCACCACCCGCTACCGATTCCGCCATGAATTCCTCCAAATTCACCTCGATCTCGCCCATAAAAATATCTACTCCTTCCGAGATGGGATTAAATTAGCGATAGCTTCATAAACGCTGCAGAGCCCGCCGATGAATAATCCTGCACATAAGAGAGAAATCAAGTTTAGGAACACACCACGAGTGTCAGGGCGACTCCACTCTCGATCCGCATCGCGGCTTGGCCGGCAGTCCGCGCTAACGCACTCGACTCAAAAAAACGGACAAGCCGCCTAGCGCCGCGCGATTTGAGGTAAGCAGGCGTTCCGTTTTCTTCACGCGCCGCGGCCTGGGCTGCAGCAATAGCAACTCGGGCAGTAGCCACAGTCGTCGTCCGTGGTCGGCTTGTCCATCCTCTCGACATGGATGGTTGCGATCCCTTGGGCGAAAAGCGCGCCGTGAATGCTACCCGCCCGGCAGGGTCTATATGCGGCAAATTATTCACCAACCTACAGCACCATTCGGTCGTATTTACTTGGCCAAAAAGTATCGCGTCGAAACTCGCGAAACCAGCGGCAAAAACCCTTAATTAATGAATATTTATCTAAATATAGACTGACAATCTGCCAGAACCTTAACCAGTTCCCCTCCCGTCACTGAAGCGCTGGCGACCGAAGTCAGGCAACGGCTGAAAGGCGAACACATGGCGTCTACGCTGAACCGAATCGCCGCTCGGCGTGGCGCTCCGCGGCATCTGTTCGTCGACAACGGCTGCGAATTCTCGGGGCGCCTGCTCGACATGTGGGCAGCCCGAGATCAACCTGATGCGCGGCGCGCTGCTCAGGGCCAAACTGATCTACTGTGACGAGACGACATTCAAGATCCTGAAGGAAAGGGACAGCTGGCCGCAAACGGATAGCTATCCCTGGCCGCAGATGGCCGGATCAGAAACACAGATCCACTGCTTCGCCTATACGCCCGAGCGGGGTGCCAAGCCCGCAACAAACTGTTCACCGGCATCCACGGAGGCGGCGTCCTGATGACGGACGGCTGAACGACGTCGCGCAGCGTTACAAGCTCGAACACTGCGGATTCTGGGCGCATGTGAGACGCTACTTCGTCAAGGCCGAGGACAGTGTGCCGAGGGCCGCTCGCACATCCGATCAATTCGCGTCGTGCTTCATCAAGATTATTGGCAGGCTGTTCGCCGCGCAGACGTGCACCGAATCGTGAGAAGCCGAACGCCTACAGCGTTTGCGACGGCCATATAACGTGTCCGCGTACTAGAAGCGACGCATACGCATGCGATTGAACAATAGCCGAGCGTCGTGCAAAAACTTACTCGTCAAGGGGGTGACTTATCTGCACGAGCAATGGCCGCCATCCTCTGCGGCAAGAACGGCAACTGACCCATCAGCAACAAACTTTGCGAGAACTCAATTCGCCCATTTTGCGTTGGACGCCGCTTGGCCTTGTTCGTCGGCACCGCTCACCGCTCCGAGGCGAGCGCGAACCGTTATTCGCTGGTCAAGACGCGCCACGCGAATCACATTGATCCATACCGCTTTCTCACTTGCGCTCGTCAAATTACTTTTGGGGGCGCTGATGGATCGCATGCGACAAGACGATTTCATCGGGGACTTACAGCAGTGACATCGTCGACAAGCAAAAGCTGGTCAACCAGTTCCAGCTTCAACGGCTTCTGCACGTCTAGTCTCTCTTTATCGATGATGTATTTCCATCGTTCACCGCTTCCAGGAGCACGATAAAACGCCACGATTGCGACGAATTTTGTATCCGCTTGCATAGGCTGTGACAAACTTACCGACGCACCAGGGCTGACCACCGCTGCGGCACTCGCCTGCAAATCCTCAGAAAGAATCGTTCGATCGTCCTTCAATAGATCATTATAGGACACCGCATCGAACATCTTGCGATTTTTTAACTGATACACTCGAACTGCAACCGACGTTGCATGTCCAGCTTCGTCAAGATTCAATGCTTCTCGAGCAGATAGATCGACTTTGAGCACCTTTATTTTCTTGAAGAACACTGCGTGATATGCGTTTGACGACGCGTCCGATACAGACTGCCACGCGCCGCAACCTTGCAGCATCAAAATGCCTACAAGGATTGAAAATGTTACGTGGACTGACATCAGAACTCCTATATTTTTCGCAGTGGCTTTGAGTTTCGGCGACTTCGACATTACCGCTCCGAACCACGTGAAGAGTGAGGCGTCGGCGGCCTTCGACAAGTGCTGCCTCGATTTTTCCGTTAGCATTTGACGTTGGCCGATAGTCAGATGCGTTGATGACGAGCCGAGCAATTTCCAGACATCCATGTAGCAATTCTGGACATCCGTGACGTATTGACCTCTGACATGATGGCCTTACAAGGCGCGTGTCCATGTTTTTTTCGGTTAGACATTTCGTTAAGTTAGGCTTGAATTGGGCTCACATTTCGGGAATGCTTCGTAGACGCCGAGTGCGATGTTGATGAGACGCTCATCATCCGTAGGAAGTACGGTCGTCCAGCCAAGGCGCGGCACCGGTCCCGTGGATGCGAGGCCGATGGCAGGCTGGGGGGCAAAGCGAGACGAAATCTCCATCCGTAGATGAACGTCTGCTTTTATGCCTATGTACAACTGCACGAAGGACGTCAGTTCGCGATGCAGGCCTGCACCGGGCAGGAGATCGTGGGCCTGCTGGGCGTCGGCGGGCCGCAGCGTCACGCGTACCGCTCGGCCACGATAGGGGATTCTCCGGCCGAGCACGTAGCCGCCGCCTAGCCCGCGTCGCGCGCCGTCTTCCGGCGCAGCAGCATGGCCGGTGGACGTCAGCGGCTGCGGCCGTCCGGCGTGCGTGACGACGGGAAAGAATTCATCGACGCGCACGTCGACGCCGGGCACAGCCAGCGCGATGACGCCGGCCAGGCCTTCAGCCGTGCGCGTATGCTGAATCAGCAGACCCAATAGCGCGAGGATACGCGAATCGGGTAGGCCCGCACGTTTCGGCTTGTCGCCCCAGCCGAACCCGGCCAGACACAGCAGGTTGCGCGAATGCGCGTCGACACCACCGGGCCGAAAGTGCTCGGGATAGCGATACTTCTTCCACGCGCGATATAGCAGCGTGACGTACCGGTGATTGAACTGGTCGAGAAACGCCTCGACCACCTCGTGCCCTTCCTCGCGCAGCACGATCTCGTCGATCATGTGCGAAGGAATGGCCGCATCGACGCCGTACAACCCCATGAAAGTCGTGCGCACGGTCGGGGGGGCATCGGGCCGATGGTCGTCGAACTCGATCGACGCGACCTCGCCTGCTGGAAAGCCGGTTCGCGGCCTCGGACGAAAGCGTACCGGCTCGTGCTCGGGGGCGTCCCGCGTACCGAACCCTTGCGCGGTGGAAATGCGCAGCTCGAGCAGTCGGCAAAGCTGCATGAAATTCATCCACGGTGCATGTGCCAACAGCGAGGCAACCAGCGGGTCCAGATTCGGGAAATCGGGCAGCTTCATAGCGGCGCCCGTTCGGTCTTGCTGCGTGGCCATTCAATCCTGGCTTGCGACGGCAGGGTGATAACGGCGAGCTTCGTGAACAGGTTGATGTCGGCGTAGAGCGCGAAGAACCGGTGCAGCAGCTCGCCAAACAGCATCACATCACCCTCCCCGGCGAACGCGTGGCTGTCGAGCGTGACCTCGATCAATACTCCCCGCTCGACCGAGCCGCCGGAAACTTCCTCGAGAAGTTCCTGCGAAACCCGCTGAACGCCGGCGAGCCGTCGACGGTTCAGTTCGTCGTTCGTCCAGTCGTAGAGCGCGAGTGCCCCGCGCAGCACTTCCGCGTTCATCATCGACAGGAAGTTAGGCGCCAGGTGCGACAGCACGCGCCACTGGAACCGGTCTTCCGTCGGTGGGTACAACGGCAGCGTCGGCGAAACGAGATTGCGCACTCCGGCGACATTCTGCGTGCTGGTCGCGAGCTCGTCCAGGCTGGCTTCCCGCAGCCCTTTGCGCGGCAGCAACCCGTTCGTTCCCGTCACGCGCAACGACAGGCTTTCCTCGGGCAACATGTCCATGGCTTCCCACGCATGGCCACCGAGAATCACCCACGTTTCGTGCTGCCCCGACACACCCGGCCGGACACGCGTGTGGAAATACCGCTCCGGCGCTTCGTGACGAAGCATGCCGCCGCGGTGACGGAACGTCGCAAACGGCACGTATTCGTACCGTTCCGCTGTTTCGTGGTCGAACGCCTCTATCGCGTCGACGGAATACGTTTCGACATGCTCGCCTTGATGGCCCGCCGGCACCACCCGATATTCGGCTTCGTGATGGTCGATCTCGATCGGCTCGGCATCCAGCTCGAACAGGTTGATCACGGGCGAACAGAATAGCCGCACGTTTTCCGCGCTGAAGCCTTGGTCCGACGGATACATATGCTTCAGCACGATCTCCAGCTCGAACCGGGTGGCGTTCTCGGGCAGCTTTGTGACGTCCAGTCCGCACAGGTTCACGAACAGGAATTTCTCGCGGAACGTGAAGTACTCAAGCAGCAGTTGATAACCGGAGAAAGCCACATCGGCCTTCGGCCATAGTCGCTCTTCAGAGGAGAAGCCGGCCGGCTTGATGGTGACACCCGCGAGCGGCACGGCCTCGCCATCGCGGACTTCCGGTATACGCCAGTGGATCGTGTCAACCTGGCACGTGAGCGCGAGGTGCATGGCGAACGCAGTGGGCAGGTCCGCGCTAAGGTGCAGGCGCAACTGTGACAGATCCGTTTCCATGCGGCGTGCCGACCCGTCGAGCATGAACCCGAGCCGGATCACCGATCGGCCGTCGTGTCGCACCGTCGGACTCGCGTGCGTGATCGCGACCGGCTGAAGTGCGACGGCCTGCGTCGTCCTGTAGATGCACTGCACCGCCTTCGAAGTCGCACCTTCAGCGCTGGCCGGCACGGCGATCGGTGCGGAACGTACGGACACGCCTGCCGGCACGACTTCGGTTTTCTGCAGCTTATCCGCGAGCGGGATAAGCTCAACGATCGACAGCGACGGAATCATTCGTAGGTAGTGCGGCCACAGCAGGCTGACCAGTCCTTCCGTCAATTCCGGTAGCTCGTCGTCAAGCTTCTGCCGAAGGCGGCCGGTCAGGAACGCGAAGCCTTCGAACAATCGTTCGACGTACGGATCGCGATCGCCGACGCGATCGAGGTTGAGCAGGCGCGCGCGATCAGGATGCGCCTTGGCGAATTCCTTACCGGACTCGCGCAAATAGCGCATTTCCGCTTCGTAGTAGCGCAGGATCGGATCGTCGTTTTCCATCAATTGTTGTCATGAAAGAGTCAGCGCCCGTGCCGGGTCGAGCACGGTCAGTTCCGCCCGTAAATCGCCGATGCGGCGCGCGAGAGTCGGTTTGTCGGCGTCCTTGCGAGCGCTCATCGCTTTTAACGCCCGCACTAGCTGCTGCTTGACTTCGAAGATCAGCGCAGGCTCCCAGCACGTCAATGGCAGCGACCGCGATGACGCGTCGAGCTCGGCCAGCAGTGCAAGGGCCGTATCGGGGCGGCCGGCATGATCGGCCACGCGTGCCATCACGAGCCGTTGCAGGTAACGATGACGGTCGGTCCTCATGCCGGGCAGCGCTTCAAGCCATGCGAACGACACCTCAACGCCTTCGCGCCCGGCCAGATCACGCGCTTGCGCCTCGATTTCCGGCCAGTTGCCAGCGTCGCCTTCACCACCAGCCGACACTGGCAACGGCGCGACGGCCTCACCCGCTTCAAGGTCACGTACGACTGCATGTCGCGCAATCCATTCGAGCGTCGTGTCGTCGGCAAACGGTGTGCCGTCATTGAATGACAACCTCTCGATGCCGGGCAGCCGCCCGAGGAACAATGCGAAGTCCGCACGCAGCAGTTCACTCCACGTGTGATAAGGCGCGCCGACATGATCCAGGGCGACGTGCTGGAAGTACTGCAGGTCGAACCACAGGTGATTCACGCCCTCCATGAACGCCCCTTCGACACGTTCCAGCAGCTCGTGCCACTGCCTCTGCAGGACGAGCCGCTTCATCTGCTGACGCATCTCGCCGCGCGGAGGCACGAGACGCGTACTTGCTGCAGCGTCCGCCGGCGGCACCTCGTGCAGCGTGTCCCAGCGCACGCAGCGCACGAGCCGCACGGATGGCAAGTAACCGTTCTCCTGGTCGCGCAGCCAAGCCGCCATCGAGCGCACCTGATCCAACAGATCGCGAGTCGACGCAATGGTGCCGGACATCGCAGAAGCGGATGGGAGTGTCAATGCGACCGCCTCAACATCCGCGCAGCGGACCGGCTCGCCAGTGCGCTCGAAGCGGGAGACGAGCGGCTGCAGATTCGGGTGGGCGGCTTCTGGCCAAACATCCGCACCCTTGATCAGCACATCGAGCGCGGCGAGTGCGCGCTCGATGTCTGCGGGCGCAAACGCGCCGCGGCTGTCGAGGAGATCGATCACACGCGCGGTGGCGAGCATTTCGAGTGCGCCCTTCTTCGCCTCTGCGCGCTCCGGCAAGACTATTTCCCCAAACCGGTCGACGAGCGCGGCCGCGAGTTCGAGCCCGTCCGCGAAGCCGGCAGGACCGTCTTGACGCAGCCGGGCGATTGCGTAGTAGCCCGCGAGACGCAGATCCTTGCCGGTTTCCTTGAGCAGTTGCTCGCAGGACCTGACGATCAGTCCGTCGTCGATGCCGGAAAGCTTCTGGGTCTCCTCCCGAAGCTCGAAAAACACGTCATCGTACCCGGGATCGCGCCCGACGCCGCCTTCGCCCGCGAGCGGCAGCAACCAGGCATTCCAGGCGTCGAGCCGTGTGCATGCGAGCTGCCCAGCGTCATCGCGCGCAGGAAAAGGGCCTTTGAAGAATCCGCCCAGTTTCATTCGACCTCCGGCAACGTACCAAACGGAAGCGGTACCGCGGCGTGCTTCGCCGCTTCGATCATCGACCGCGGCAGCGGCGGTGGAGTCGGGGCCGACAGCCTCGGCCCCGACTTCGCAGACCCCGTCAGGAAAATCCGTGTCGGCAACGCGAAGTTGCGCAGTTGCAGCACATCCAGCGGGCCGGCACCCGCCTCGCTACGCAGTTGAATCATGAGTGGAATGCCCTGGCTCGCATCGGGCGTCCAGGTCAGCAGATAACGCGCGTTGTCTTGCTGTGACACTTTCGCGCGCTCCATCAACCGGATCAGTCCGAACCGCCCTTGCGAATCGAGCGCCGTACGCAAACCGCCCTGCTGAGTCTGCCATTCGATACGGGACAGGTTTTCGAGCGACTGGTCCGGCCACTCAAATGGTACCCATTCCTGCTTCTGGTTAAAGTAGTGAAGTTCTCGCCCGGACAGTACGAATTTCATGTCGGTCACGCCGGGGGTCGGTATCGCCTGGAGCTCGTATCTGATATGCGCGTCACCGGACGGGAACAACACGGTCGAGATGCGCGTCAGCTTGTTCAGACTATTCAGAAAGGACGGATCGATCGCTAGCACACCGTGATCCGCCCCTTGCACGGCCACCCACCGGTCGCCTTGCCGTTCAACGACGCCGGCAAGCTGGGTCGCGACGAACTGAGCGATCACGCCGTTGTCGGGCCGCATGAAGCGCGCCATTTCAGGCAGCGACGCGTCGTTGTCCGAATCCGCAAATGGGTAGCGCCCGCCGAATGTTTTGTTCCAGTCGGCCACGATCGCCGTACGCCAAATCTCGTTCAGACTCGACGCAGCAGGTTGTACAACGACTTGCCAGGACTGATCGAACGGCGCCCGAAGAAGCTCGCCGAAACCCGACCACTGCTCGCCCAGGCTCGCAGCCACGCGGCTCGCGTAGTCGCGGCTGTCCGAAATATCGGACGTTTTGCCCTGCAGCACCGACTGGGCCGCCAGCCGCGCGATCGCATCCGGATCGGCACCGGAGACGATCTGCGATGCCTTCAGACGCATTACAGTGATCCGTTCGAGATAGCGCGCGAGGCTGAGGTCTCCCGGCGCAGCCAGTTGCGCAGCTGCCTTGCTGTTGCCTGAGGTGCCGGACACCAAATTGCTGCCGGTCAGGCGCAGGATCGGGCCAAAGGTGGCACCAAGCGGCGCAAGCTGTGGCTGAACCTGCTTCGACGGATCCTGCTCCGTTGCGCCGACTAACTGGTGAGCCTTGCTAACCAGACTGTCGGACAGCGACTGCGCGTTTGCGCCAGCGCCCGCCTGGTAGACGACCGCGTTCATCAACGCGACAAGCGGCGAGCGCTGCGGATCTCCCAGCAGTGTCAATTGGTCGGCCGTAGCAGACAACGTCGGCGCTGGTTGCCAGCGCAGGCTGTTGAGGAACAGTTCCCACGCGCGTGCGTAATCGTCAAAGTAGCGCTGGCGCAATTCCGCCTTCAGTGTCGACGGTGTCCGATTGCTGCTCGTGGCATCCGATAGCACCCAGTCACCGGAGAGGTCGCGCTGCACGCTGGCATCGTCGATCGCCTTCGAAATGCGCTCTTCCCATGCCGCGCGTGTGAAGACACCCGGCAAGGTTGCTGTCGTGCCGAACAAACCGCGACTCGTCGTGTCGCCGAGCAGCGCGGCAAGGGTAGTTGGCGGATACTTCGGCGTCGCTTCGTCGATGATCTGCTGGTAGAGGGCATCCCGTGAATTCTGGATGCCTCGCACGCCTATTACCGTCTGGCGGGCGGATGCAATCAGGTTTCCGTCGGGCACGATCGAGAGCGCGGACGTATTCGATGCGGCGTCACGGCCGAGATGTGTTGCAAAGAATGCAATCGCGTGGAACCGCAAATCTTCCCAGGCGCCCGACGACAAAGACGAGTTGGCGGGTCGGGTAGGCGCGCGCACCGCGGCAAGTTGCGGTATCAAGAACGCAGCGGCAGCCCGCTGAGGTTTCGCGAGCATCAAATAGGCTTTGAGCGTGTCGTAGGCCGCTTGAATCTGTACATTTCCACCACTGGCAATCTGAGCGTCGGACAGGGATGCGAGTTGACGCAGGCGTTCCTCGAGCTTCTGGCGGATCGGCCCGACGAGGATGCGGCTTGCAGCATCGGTGTAGTATGGCCAGAGCGCATCAAGTAGCGCCACGTCGCGGTTCAGGCCGAATCGCGACGCCCATGGTGCACCTTCGCGCTGGTGGACTTCGACCGTACCGATCTGCCGGCCCAGGCTAGTCAGGCTCTGCAAGGCTCGTGTGTCGTCCCGCATGCCGGAGAGATTCGTGACCGTGTCCGCCGCGTTCTGGATCGTTGCGCGATTGACGAATCCGGACAGCATCGTGCCGGCGAGCCAGCAGCCGATGAGCGCCGTCGTGAACCATGCAATCACGGTGGAAAACGAGAAGCCTACCCGGCGGCCACGAATCGTGCGGCAGTGTGCGGCGACGGCCTGCCAGATAAATCTATGCTGGAAGTGGCCTGGCGGAGCCTCACCAATCTCATCGGTTGCCAGCAACGGCATCTCCCGCTCCTTGAACACCGGCGCAAACAACAAGCCTTGGACGGCATGTGGCCAGACACCGGATCGAACCGTTTGCATCACCAACCTCGTCAGTCCAGTCCGCAGTGTGGAAATATGCTCGGACAGTTCAGCGGGATAGCGATCGCGCGGATTTTTGGCCAAGCGTATGACACCTGCGTCTGCTAAATTGTGTGAGAGGTTTTGCAAGGAGGCATCGACTTCGTCGGCGGTCACCCGCGAATTTGCCCAAGTGAAGCCAATGGCTTCGTCTTGTCCTGGCGACTCCCTTCCGAAATCCGTCACATTAAGCAAATAGACCGGCGCGCACCAACGCAGCACACGTGCGTGACGCCCGAGTCGCCGCGAGTGACCGTCAGCGTCGAACAGTGCATTGGCCGAATCGCAGCTACGCGTCACGGCGATGAGGGCATCGATCGGCCGACGACGGCGCATGCGACGGATCTTGTCGAGCCAGTCAACATCAAGTTCATTATTCATTTGCGTCGCGTACAGCAGCACGATATCGCCAGCGATCGCGTAGCCGCTGGCAACAAGATCCGGTGCTACGCGTCGGACGATCGATTCGTCTCCTGCGACCATCACCCACCGCTCACGATAACGCCAGCGCAAACCGTGTCGGCCGCGAAGGTCACCGACTAATGCAGAAGCGCGAAAGTCCACAAACGAATCGTCAGGATCGTGTCGTTCGATTAACGAGCCGGTTTGCTTCTCTACCCAGTGCTGAATACGTCGCGCCGCTGCTGCCGGGCGAGACGATGCATCAAAACTCACGCACAGAAGCAGAACGGTGAAAGCAACGCAAAGCGCGACGATCCACCCTGCCCGCTGCTCGACTGAGTGTAGACCCAGCCAACCGTCACCTTTGAACCAAATCAGAAGTCCGGGGAGGACAACCAATATAGCGGCACTAATAATATCAATCCGAAATTTGCGATGCATATGGAACTAAATTTATTAGAGTTCGCCTGCAACAGGCAGATCAAACATTGATCTCCCAAGCAATGCAGACACTACTCCCATGGTTATGGCGCACCCGTTCAGCATTAAAAAGAGACATATAAAATACCGATGACCTATCGTAACAATTAATTTAATTTTCTGTTACTCTTATAAATTAACATCACGAAATAAAACGACTCTTGCCCTTCTCCTTCACCACGCATCATCACCACGTACAACGGCAAAACACGGACCGTGACTGTTGACCGCGACAACAAGCTGGGCCGCTCCATCTTGAGCGACTGCCTTGGCCGCGCATACAACGCCAAGCCACCCCCCGACTCCGTCTGATTGACCAACCATGCAATCAATGCTCATCTGCTTCGCCTCGATGCCAGCTTTGACAAGAGCGGTCGCCACCGAGTTGTCCGTGACCAACTCAAGGCCATATTTCCAGATGCGGCTGATATCATCGGGATCGGTACGCCCCCAACGCAGTGCGCGTGCTAGTGCGACACCGACAGCGCCTTCTTCTGTCTCATTTGGACGATGTAATTTAGCAACCGGTTCTATTTTTAACCTGTCCTGCACATGTTCTGGCACAACCAGAAGGGCAACACCAGCTTCCGCGCTTCCGTTTGGAGCAAGCACCCGTATAACCTCGTTCAGCCGGAGCAATACAAGCAGACGCGCTTTGTGCTCGCGGTGCTGGTTGATTTGATCAAGCCATGTGTCAAAGGTCATTAAGTCTGGAGCTTCTGATAACGTTTCAGTCGTTCGCGGCGAAAGCCCGGCTTCTCTCCATTGCTTGTTCCATGAATCCAACGCTTCATCCTCAGCCACCGCGCCTGGCAACACCAATTGAATCACTAGCTCCAAGTCCGACGGCAACGAACGGACCGAATCAGCAATATCCGCAATCAATGCCCTGAACACCCACTCGCGGATGCATTGCTGTCGCTCACTATCAGTCTCGAATCTTCTTTTCCCGTCAGCACCAGGCGGCTCATCAAACCAGCGAGCCCTTACCGGTGGCGCATCGGGCATCGGAGCCGATCGCGCCTCCAGAATAGTTGAGCCTTCCCACAATTTCTCAAACATGTCGTCATTAGGATCGCTTGCAAACCTGTATGTAGCAGCAATTAATACAAGCGGACGGCTGGCCTCGGCGAACACATCACTCACAAATTTCTCTCGTGCGTTGTTCCAAGCGATCGCATCAAGCCGGCGACTCTCGAATACGCTGTAGCGTCGCAATACAAAAAATGCTGCAACGCTAGTGGGATATAGGGTAATGCTCATCCAAAATAAAATGGATCGCGTTGCCTCACCTTGTGGCCAAAGAAGCAGAATTACGAAAGCACACAAAATCGCGATGACGAAAAATACGAAAATCCAAATCAAGCCCGAAGGGGGATTATGTGGCTCGGGCTCCTCGGGAGGCAGCGCACGAAAATCAACGGGCACATTACCCCCTTCAGAATCCGTTCGGACGTGAACGAACTGTTCGAGAGATCAAATCCCACAGCTCGACCGCTTCACCTTCCGTCAGAGAGGCATGCATCACTTGCTTACCCTCGGAAAACAGAAAAGTACGAATACCGTTGTCCATCTCGAATGTCAGAAGAGGTGCGGTGGGAGAATTGATCGCTGCGTTTGCTTCGAGAAAAAAATTATGTCCATTGATAGGGGGAGCAAACGGACCTTCCACGAGAACTTCATCCGCATCCATGCCGTTCAGTCGAACAGAGCCACTGCGGATCACACGACCGCCAGCCGACTGTACATACGCTCGCATCTTCGGCAAACGGGCCACCATCGATTCATTATCAACATCAGGCTCATCACTGTGAGTTCCGAAAGTGAACATCACGTCCGGCATGCTTTGTACCGCGAAAGACTCTTCGACCGCCTCATCATAGCGCGCTTTGCCTGGAAGAAACCCGCCGACGAAACACAGGCCCGGCTCAGCTGGAATAAAATCATCAGCGCGCCCCTGAACCATCTTTAAAGTATCAAAAATTAAATCTTTCTTATATGGAACATCATACTGATCCTGTGCCGGCATATTTTTTACAGATGGGTAATCTTTGATGGAGGAATTCAAAAAATCTGTCGCCCCGGTAGAAATTTTAATTCTGTATCCACGATCCCACTTGTATGCCTCTACTACCTTGGACGGTGAATCTTTGGTTAAACTAGAATCAGTTGTTATGAAAAAATATCCACCTTTCACATAGGCAACCTCACCAGATTCATAAACATAAGGATGTGCGCTAGTAGGGACCCCATCTCCATACTTGTGACGCGCCTTGATGAGATCTTTCATAGCCTCATCATAGACATTCAGCGTCATAGGTGATGCCTCAATTTGCACGCCCCGAAATCGTACGGAACCCCGGGCGACTGCCGCTGACGGAAGGTCCACCAAATATCGACCTACACATCGTGCCTTTAGATTATCCATCAATTTATTTAACACCGCCCCTTTCTCCAACTTATCATCACCCTTCTCGCACCCATCAAGAATCAAAATAAAAGCAGCTACGCAAATTATCCGCCAGCACATTCTCATTATCAGAAAACTCACTCTGGATACGCTAAGGCAGTATCCTTGACTTTTTGCAGTATTTTAACAATTCCCCAAAGACAGAATTGCTGCGGTTGCGTCACCTCTTTCATTACATCAAACGCGCCCGCATGTTCAACATTTTTAAACGCCGCAAGTGCACGTACGTATGGCCGTGGAGCCAACCCCGAAACGGCTGGTACGGTGCCGTCTCCGTTGTCAGAGGCTGGCTGGATTTTGAATTTCCGATAGTCAGATGCCTCCCCTAGTTTGGCATCTTCGATCACGACTTCGCCGACAGCGTCATCCTTGTGTGCCGGTTTATTAAGAAGATGGCCGCAAGACGGAATATGACCACCGAGGCAATTGACTTGCTTCCAGACTACATCACCCCATGTTTTCAATCTTTTGGAATCATCATTCCCACAAAATACATATGTGTTTGGATGATATTTTTTCGCGATCAAAGCGTGAAAGTACAAAACATCCCTATTGATAGTCGCGGCAAATTTCTTCCACTCCTTATCACGAAGCTTACGATCCTCGACATTCAACATATCTTCGTTGATCAAGCTCCACCATTTCCCCCGGTTCGTATATATTTCAAAATATGGGTCCACCTGAGGAAGGCTTACCAATTTATCGCCAGAGCGAATTTTGAGCCACCCCATCTTATAGTCCATGCTTGGGAGCAGCTGTAACGCGCCTGGTGATTGTGCGAACAACGGGGCAACCTCGATAGCGGTAGCGCCTAATACCCGGCTGATTGCCCTTTCAAAGATCCAGTCCTTGATGGAAGATGTCGATGGTGGTTGATTTCCGCCTCTCACGTGCTGATATGCCGTTCCCGCACCAGTCGCTGGCATTACGCCATGAACAATTCCGAGAATTTTATTTTGCCCACCTTTTATTACCTCAGAACAATATCGCGCAACCAAGCCGCCCATAGAATGAGTAACAATAATAACTTTTTCGCACTTCCATCGATATTTATCTCGATAGTAATTAACATATTTATCTATTTCTTCTGATAAATGTTGCGCTGATTTTGCATTTGATTGAAGCCAATTATATCCTACGGCATGCACCGGCATTTGATATCGGTGCGAGAGACTTACTTCATCGTAAGCGAGTGGGTTCAAGCCGGCAGAGATAAATTCACCAATCAGTTGCTTCCTCAATCCATTTTTTCCGTAGCCCGTTTCTTCTGAACAATCATTCAACGCACCTTCAAGCCAAGCGAGAAATTTGCCGTAATACATGTTGGAGACGGTTGTCCAACCCCGTCGCCGCTTCTCTTCGTCTGGCAGGTTTGTTCCATCAGGAACCTTTCCTTGAGCAGATACAACCACTCTACTCGGATCGAGAATTCGCTTTCGCGTGGCGGCCCCTCTGAGCATCCATGAAACTAACGAATTTGATTTGCTGACATCCCAAACAATTTTTCCACTAAAGTCCTCTAAATTGCTCCCCATTACCCCCGGAACAAAAATCACGGGAATCACTCGATTTGGAACAATGTGGCAAACCGCAACGCTGCTGTCTGCTGGCGACATCACGGACGCATAATGGATCGAGCCGTCTTCGGCCACCTTTGGAGGTATGATGCGCTCGACTGTAGTCATTCAATCAACTCCACATACCATATGAATTTATGATATTTACCCAATGTTCTTTTTACATCAAACAAGCGAGGTATTTATTCCGGGTCAATTTTCAGCCGGACTCCATCTGCGAAGATGCTTTTTTGAAGTCCCGTTTTACCATTTGCATCGGTCGAACCTCGCAAAATACTTCCATCCTCCCGAATAATAGTAAATTTCTGGTTAGCGACTGGCTTCCCGTCAAAAGGCCACTGGAGCACGAATTCTTCGTCGAAGTTTGCATGCTTCCATGTGTTCATCGATTCAGCCAGCGACGACGGCCCTTGACGACTGAAGGCCGTCGATTTGATCGTTCGATCGCCTTGAGTACCGTCCTCAATTCCGGTCGCCGATATCCGAATATATGAGCCTCCGCATTTGAGAATGAGCTCGCTTTTCGCCTCGATCGTGACCCGACTGTTGGCACTGGATATGCGCATATCTTTCTCAGAAATCAACGCCATATCGTCGCTCTGTGCCGAAATTTCCACCTTCCCGCGGGCCGCAACGAGCTTCAATCCGAGCTTCTGCGCGAAGATCGATACCAACTCTCCAGCGGCGACCGTGAATCGCTTCATAGCGCCAATATCGGCGTTACCACTCGCTGTTGCGATCAGGTTGTCGTTTGCTGAGAGCTGGAGATCCGTTCCAGATGTGATACCTATGCCGTCCGGCGCACTAACTAGAACACCGGACTTCTTGAGTTCTCTCAGGGTTCCCTCTAACAAGGCGCGCTGGCGATCATAGTCGGCTGAGACAGCTTGCGCCGCGCTCGCAGCCTCACCAAGTGCGCGCATCTGTTGCAGCGCTAAATCGAGCCACCCCTGTGCTCCTTGCATGGCAAGTTGCTGGCCTGGGCCGTCTGATTGCGCTTCGGCGGTGACAAGAACGCCCTTTGCGCCCCTGATCGAAATATGGTCATCTGTCCGAAGCTCAGCGCCTTGGCCACGCGCCTTGCGTTCACCGTCGACCATGTGACCGAGATTAAGCTCACTAGCTTTAAACGGGGTCGTCAAATGGATATGTTCAGCGCCTTCCTTGTCCTCCAACCGGATTTCATTCCGACCGGCAGTGCGAACAATATTGCGTGTGTGATTCGTGTTATTAACCAAATCGGGATGCAGGCTGTCATGCATGGCTCCGATGATCACGGGACGGTCAGGATCCCCCTGCGTGAAGACAATCGCCACTTCTGTCCCGTCAATCAACGGGAAGTGGTGCCCGTAGTTGTCGCCGCTATACGGCTTGGCGAACCGCACCGGCCTGCTAGTGCCACCTGGACTCCATTCGTCGAGATCGAACGGGAGCTTGACGACGTACCATCCCTGTTCAGTCAGATACGCGTATTTGTAATCTCCAGGAGATGTGACTCGGGCGGGCAGAATGCCATCGACGGCCGGTCGCTTGATCGAGGCCATCGACGTGCGCCAGATCCGATCCGACGGAATTCCCTCGAAGGTGACCCAATGCGACTCGCTGCGGCCACCACCTGATTCAACCGACGTGATGAAAATCCCGTGTTTCGCATCGGACGGATTCGGATCGATACGCAGCGCCTCACCCGCTTCCAGCCAGAATGGATTACCGGTGCCCTTGAAGGTGATCTGGTTCGCCAGATATTCCTCGTGACGGCGCCTGGCGATGCTCTTGCCCTCTTCCGGCGTCTCGTAGTGCTCACCCCAGCGATAATCGATGCCTTCTGTCGTCTTGTCGTCGCGTGCGGCATTTTCCTCGACCAGCAGCGACACACTGGCCTGCCGGTGGTTGTAATCGTGAAGACGCACGGCTTCCGGTACCCGCTTGGTCCGCTTTTCTAGAGTCTTGATTGCATCGACGCCAGCGCTCTCGAGCCCCGCATCGCGCCGGTACGACACGGTGCGTTGCTTTCGTGCATACGCATCCAGGTCGTCGCCAAACACGAGCACCGCATGCTCTTTCTTCTGTTCCCAACGGAACCAGATACCTTCCGCCGCGCAAAGGCGCTGGATGAAGGCAAAAGTTGTCTCGTGATACTGGGTGATGTACTCGTGCCGTTTGTACCCACCACGCAGCTGGAACTGAAAATCGACCCCGGCGCGGTACCCGTAATGACGCAGCGTGTCTGTTACGATCTCCTCGACCGACTGCTTCTGGAACAACCGGCTCGTCACGGCTCGGTCCAGGTCGGCGAGCTTCGGCTCGAGCCGGACCCGATAATGCGTCTGCTCAGCTGAGGTGCCAAGTTCGTCGAACTCCGTGATGACGCCGTGGATCGTGTACGCACCCGGCATATTGCTGAATTGTTCCGCGTTCTCGCCGAACATCATGCGCAAATACGTCAGGTTAGGATCGACCGGGGCGATGATAAATCGCGCCGGGCGGCCGACCATCTGGTCCATCGGGATGCCAGCCATCGTGCTCGTAAATTCGATGTCGTAGTGGTACAGATGGCTCACTGCATCCCTGCCTTTGAATCGGAGGACGGACATCGGCGCCGGATGCGGTGCCAGCTTCAATTCATAAGCCTGCGACGGCGATATCATTGACATGGATTTTCTCTGAGATCCTCGAAAACAAGGGACACGCTGGAGCAACCTTCGTCGCCCCAGCGTACACACGCCGATGTCGGATCAGCCCTTGGCCTTGGGCATCTGCGACACCAACGACAGACCGATGTCCATACCTTCAACCTGGAAGTGCGGAACGATGAAAAGCTTAATTCGGAAAAAACCGGGGTTATCCTCAATATCCTCGACTGTTACCTTCGCTTCACGCAGCGGGTGCGCTGCCTGGAGCTCGTCGCCAGGGTCTTTCATCTCGGTCACGAGCCCCTTGATCCAGTTGTTCAGCTCCAGCTCAAGAAGTCGCCGATCCTTTGTTGTACCGATGTTTTCGCGCTGGATCAGCTTCAGATAGTGAGCGATGCGCGACAACAGGAAAATGTACGGCAAACGCGCGTTGATACGGCTGTTGGCAGTCGCCTCCTTCGTCTCGTACAGCGCGGGCTTCTGCGCCGAGCTGGCTGAGAAAAAGCACGCGAAGTCATGATTCTTGTAAAACGACAGAGGAATGAAGCCGAGATTCGCGAACTCGAATTCGCGCGTCTCCGGAATCAGCACTTCGGTCGGAATCTTGGGCTGCACACCGGTACCAAGGTCATACAGGTGCACTGGCAGATCTTCGACTTTCCCTCCTGCTTGCGGACCGCGAATCTGCACGCACCAGCCGTTGCTCACGAAGCTGCGCACCATGTTGGCCGCGAAGGCGAACGACGCGTTGACCCACAGATACTTGTCATGATCTGGGCCCTTGACCGCCTCTTCATAGTTGAACGCACGCACCGGCGTCGTATCCTTGCCGTACGGCAGACGGCCGAGCACTCGCGGCATCGTTAATCCAACGTAGCGCGCATCGTCGGTGTCGCGAAAACTCTTCCACTTGATGTACTCGGCGCGATCGAAATAATTGCCAATGTCCTGAATCGCGGCGACTTCCTCCATCGATCGCTTGCCAAAAAATGCCGGGCCAACCGCGCCGATGAAGGGCATGTGAGCAGCAGCCGCGACCTTCGAGATGTTGCGCAGCAGCGCGACGTCCTGGGGCGAATGCGCAAACTCGAAGTCGCTGACCATCGCGCTGATCGGCTGACCGCCCGGTGTATCGTATTCGTCGATGTACGTGAGACGATACAGACCGCTTTGTATCAGTTCTGGCGTATCCTCGAAATCGCGTTGCAGCGCATCCTTCGACACGTCCAGCACTTCGATTCGCGCATTTTTGCGGAAATCGGTGCGCGAAACCAGCATCTTGAGGCCACGCCAGCGGCCTTCAAGTGCTTGGAACGCCGATGTATGCATGACTGCGTCGAGCTGGCGGCTGATTTGCCGGTCGAGCTGGCCGATGTAGAAGTCGAGCAGCGACTTGTCCAACCGGTCGACCGACTTGCTTTCCTTCGCAATGAGGTTGAGCAGCGCATCCATGCCACGCGCGACACGCTCATCGGGCGATGCTTCAGACAACGTTTCGTTGTCGCGAAACGCTTCAAGCGGCCGTGCTTCGGCAACCGGTTTCAGGTTGATCTTGCTGCACAGCCCAGCGTAGACGCTGTCATTCTCGAGCACCACCGTTTCCGTCGTGCCCTGGGGCGCTTCATTCTTCTTCATAGTTTTTTGAATCCCGTTTCATGTGGCTGCGTGATTGCGGAAGGCGATAACGGCCTCATTCAGCCGGCCGCGCTCAGGCATGGCCGTCCTGTTGCGTCGCAGCAGTGACGATTTGCGCCAGTTCGCGGCGCAGCTTGTCGGTGAGCCGCTTGTCCTTCAAGATTTTTTCGAACTCACGGCGAAACGTGCCGTTGTCGAGCAGATTCGACTTGAGATCGCGCAACAGATTGCGCATGGCCAACATTGCCTGCAACTCGGGGATCTGACGGGCGACCTGTTCCGGCTCGAAATCCTTCATCGAGCGAAACGAGAGCTTCACCGGCAATTGGTTGCCCTCCCCAGACAAGGTACTTTCCGCAACCATCTCAAGATCGGGCGCGTAATCGGCCAGGACGGCATCGAAATTATTCTTATCGATGTTGACTTTCTTTCGTTCGGCCAGCGGTGCCTGTTCGCGGCCCGCGCTGAAGTCGCCCGCAACAAGTAGCTTCAACGGCAACTCAATCTTCTTCCGTGCCCCACCGGTATGAAGATCCAATGTGATTGAGACGCGACTTTTCGGAATTTCTCTCTGAAAACTATCCATTTTCAATCCTGGATCAATAATAATGCGATTTTAATGGTTTTAAAAAATCAGAAAATTGCTAAAGCTTCAGATATTAAAGAGTTCACATGAATGGCTCCCTGACCCTCCACGGCAAAGAAGATTTGATTTTTATACATGATAAATCGGTAGATCGTCAAAGCCCAAAATTGGCAAAAACTAAATAATATTTCAATTATTACAAAATTGTGTCTTCACGAAAATCCACCGCCTCAGGCGGTCAGTTATTTGGCGCATTTTAGAAGCAATTTCCATATAAATAAATAATATACAACGCATCTTCCGATCCATCTCGGAAATCGAGCGCCTCCATAATTAGATAAATATCACATTCAATGTAAGAATATTGATATTTGAAAGAATATTCCATATTAAATCACAGGAATTTGCACAATACTTATTGAATCGTGTATACATAGAAAATTAAATACCCGACCGCAACACGAAGAAGCATGCGAATCGATAAGCCACTTTGGTACGAGGGCCTGATCCTTACTCCACAGCATTTTCAACAACAGGATAGATGGGCTGAATTTGCACTGCGCCAGCACGCATTTGCGGCCATTGCGGAACCTTGGGGTACGATTGCCGTCGAGATCGACGAGGAAGCGCTTGCAACGGGCCGCCTGAAACTCGCCCGCCTGAAGCTGGGCTTTCCGGATGGCACTCCGGTCGATACGACCATCGCCGATTCGCTGCCCCCCGCGCGCGATTTGACGCAAGGCATGCCGGTCGATCTTCAAAGCGTCGTCGTGCTCGCGGCGCTGGCGCTACCAGATGCAAACGGCAGCAACTGCCGTTTCGACGAAAAATCGCTCGCCCGGCCGCGGCGCGTGTACCGCGAATTCGTCAAGGTGACAGACATGAACGGCACCGGCGAGGCGGAAATCGCGGCCGAACGGCATGCAGTGCGACTCCTTTTCGACTTCGAGTCGCACGCAGACGACACGGTCTGTGCGATCGCACGACTGACGCGCGGATCGAGCGGCCAGTTTCAGGTCGATCATCGGTTCGTGCCGCCGTGCCTGACGCTCGGCAGTCATCCGCTGCACCTCGAGCGGATCAATCGCTTGGCGGACATCCTGCATGCGAGAAGCCTCGCGCTGGGTGTCCGCCGCAGCGAGCGCATCGAACAAGTCGCCGAATATGGAGTGGCCGACGTGCAGCTTTTCTGGCTGCTGCACTGCATTCATGCTGCGTGGCCCCAACTCCGCCTCTTCGTCACGCATCCCGGTCGATCGCCCGAACATCTGTATGCGACGCTTGCGCAACTGGCGAGTGCGTTGATGACGTTCTCGACCGGGTTGCAGCTCACCGACATTCCGGCTTACGACCATGTCCGCGCCGAAGAAGTATTCGCGAGACTCGAATCGATGATCCGTGAACTACTCGACGCCATCATTCCGTCGCGGGTCGTATCAATCGGCCTCACGCGCAACGGGCCGACCACATGGACCGGCCAATTCCTCGATGAGCGAATCGTCGCGGACGCAGCAGACTGGTACCTGTCGGTCAACGCACCTGTACCGGTATTAGAGCTCGTTGAACGGTTTCCGCGACTTTGCAAGATCGGTGCGCCTGACGACATCGAACACATCATCAACTCGGCGCTGCTCGGCATCCCTCTCAAGGTTGTTCAGCGCGTACCATCCGCGATCCCTGTCCGTCTGGACAACCACTACTTCGCGCTCGACACGGCCAGTACCGTGCACGCGAAGATGCTTGCCTCCCGAGCCTGCCAGATCTACCTGCCCGCTTCGATACCAGACGCATCGCTCGAACTCTACGCGGTGCTGCGTTCGTGAAAGCCCCGACTCCAAACCGAGAAGGAATTGTCCCGATGCAAAATGCGGCCGGTGTCGACAGCTCACCACGTGACGGGATTCGTGACCTTCTGCGCGACACGGCGCTGCTGGTAACAACGCTCGCCACGGGCGGACACACCCAGGACCCGATTGCACTGCGCGAACGGTGTAAGCAGCTTGTCGAGCAATTCGCGAGCGCGCTGGAGGGGCGCGGCTTTCCGGACGACGTCCGGAGCGAGGCGCTGATCGCGCAATGCGGGCTGCTCGACGAGGCCGCGTTGCGGCATTTGCCGACAGACTCACGGTCGGGATGGGAGCAGAAGCCGCTCCAGGTGGAACAATTCAACTTGCATGAAGCCGGCGAGCGCGTGTTCGAGCGACTCGATGCACGCCTGCGTGAGCCTTCTCCACCCGTCTCCCTGCTCGAGTGCTACGCGGCGATCCTCGGAATGGGATTCGTCGGGCGGTACGCCCGTGAGGGAGAGGCGAAGCGGAAGGAGCTGATCGCGTCACTGAATGCCAAACTGGAGACGGTGCGTTCGACTTCGGATTGTCCGTTCATCACGGATCATGCCGGGCGCCGTCTCTCCGACTGGTTTTACCGGCTTTCGCCATGGGCAATCGCAGCGCTTGCCTTGGTTGCTGCGTCGATCGCATGGGGAATCTGGTCCACGGCCCTCGACGTGCAGCTCGCCCATCTGGTGGCGGCAAAGACTGTTCGTCCATGAAGTCCGACCTACCTGCTCTGCACGCCGGATCGACACTCACGTCTGACCGTGGCCACGAAGGGCTCGGCTATCCGTCCAGGCTCATGGCCGCGTTCGCGGCTGTACTGACGTTCACGGTGATGTGGTTGGTGCTTCCGATTAGTTCCAGCATCGCGTGGACGCTCTCGACAATCGTCGGCGTTGCCACGCTCGTGATGATCGGCTGGCGCACCCACAGCCTTGCGCGCGCGCGCGGCGAAAGCGTAGCGATGCTAGCGGCATTAGGCGCTGAAACGGCGGACATACCGGTGAAGCTGCGCACGCGCATGCCGCTCGTGTTGGTGACCGGAGACGGATTGCCCGCGCTGTTCGACCGGTCTGGAGAAACCCGGCACGCGCACGTCGGGGATGGCGGAATCTGGCTGCGCGTCGATCGGCCGCAGGATCTGCCGCGGCTGGCTGGGGCAGTCAAGCAGTGGCGCGACGGACGGGCCCCGGATGGGATCGTGCTATCAGTCGCCCCTGCGTTGCACGCGGAACCCGATGTCCTTTCGCAAAAATTGCGTGCCGCCCGGCAGGCGGTTTCCGACGCTGCTCGAATGCTCGGCACCCGACTTCCAGGCTATGTTGCGATCTACCAGCGGCTCACGCCTGCCCCCTGCCGTCTCTCGGCGCCCGCGTGGTACGGCGCGTCCTCGGCCGCACATCTGGACAACGGGAAAAGTTTTGAGCCTGTAATTCGCACAGCGGAGGACGAGATACAGCACGCGGCCGACGCTTGCGTCGCCGCAACGCGCGCCGCTGCGCTGGCATCGGTCATCGGCTGGACACAGCGTGTGGTATTTAGCGCGTTGACGGACCGGCAGCAGCCCGCTACGCCGTGGACATTATTTGGCGTCGGCTGGATCGACTGCGGACCCGCGAGCACACCAGGAAGCCCATGGGAGCGCGATATCGAAATGCAAACGCGGGTGATGCGTGCGGGTTCCGCAGCCTCGCCGGCACCGTGGCCGCTCCCCCAGCCACTGATCGAAGCGATGCCCCGGCGATATTGGATATCACCGCGTCTGGCCGCCGTGGCTCATGTGCTGACCTTGCTCGCCTGTGCGGCGGGGAGCGCGTCCTGGGGGGCGGCCAGGAACAACGAGACTCTGTTAAACGGTATCGGTGCCGATCTCGGCCGCTATTCGACGATTCCGGCTGATCACTACACGGCGAAGCAGGATGCGTTTCAAACCCTCGTGGCCGATCGGGATCAGCTCGACCGCTACGCGCGCACCGGCATTCCGCTTCGTCTTTCGTTCGGTATGTATCGTGGTACGCAGCTAATACCTGCGCTGAATGAAGCGATCGCATCCTATGTGCCACCGGCACCGCCACCCGCAGTCGTCACGCTTGACAGCATGTCGCTGTTCGACAGCGGCAAGGCACAGCTCAAGCCCGGCACAAACCGATCGATGGTAGGTGTGCTCGACATGATCAAGGCACATCCCGACAAACGCATTCTCGTCGCGGGCTATACGGACGACACGGGCACCCCAGACGGCAACTTGAAACTGTCGACTGCGCGTGCGCAAGCCGTACGCGACTGGCTGGTCGATGCGTCCGGCATTCCCGCCACCCAGTTCGCGATCCAGGGCTATGGCATGACCCGCCCGATCGCGACTAACGACACTCCCGGTGGTCGCGCAAGGAACCGACGTGTAGAAATCACCCTGGTTCCGGACACGGGGATGTAGAAATGCATGTTTAGCCCCCGAAGCAACACGCTTCGGGATTCCCAAGCTCGGGGGCTATCTCCGGGCGAGTTTAGCAGTGAGAAAAAGGAGTACGGCAATGGCAATTCCGGCCTATGCGTGGTTCAAGGATGACGGCGGTGCCGACATCAAGGGTTCGGTGACGGTGCAAGATCGCGAGGGCAGCGTTGAAGTCGTCGCGTTCGACCACGGCGTGCATATCCCGACCGACGGTAACACGGGCAAGCTAACGGGTACGCGCGTCCACGCGCCGATCACGTTCACGAAGGAAACTGACGCGTCGACGCCGTACCTGTACAAGGCAGTGACGAGCGGCCAGACCCTGAAGTCGGTCGAAATCAAGTGGTACAAGATCGACGACGCGGGCAAGGAGAAGGAGTACTTCAACACGAAGCTCGACAATGTCAAGATCGTCGCGGTCCGCCCAAAGATGCTCGACATCAAAATCCCAGACTACGAGAAGCACAACCACCTCGAAGAAGTCGAACTGCGCTACGAAACGATCACGTGGTCGTACAAGGACGGCAACATCGTTCACAAGGATACGTGGAACGAGCGTTCCTGATCCGTTGACGTTTGGCGGAACCACCTGTCCTCATGTGGTTCATTTGCCGGCCTGATCGATTCGGGCCGGCCTTTTTCTACCCGGGAGCAGACAACCGCGTACTCCGTTGTCCACTCCTTTCCGTGATCGAACGTTCCTGATGATCTCGAGAGACACTACTCACTTGCTTCGCCGGCTCAACCCGCATTGCGTGAAAGCGCTCGAAGGTGCAGCAAGCCTGTGTCAGGGCCGGCTGACTGACGAAATTACCGTCGAACATTGGCTGTTGAAGCTGATCGAAGCAGGTGACGGAGATATCCCTGCGATTCTCCGACACTACGGGATTGACGTCGATAAGGTCTGGGATGCCCTGATTGCCGCAACTGACCATCTTCCGCGAAATCTGCGAGGCAAACCGGGGCTTTCATTTCTACTCGCAACGGCGCTGCAGGACGCGTGGCTGCAGGTGTCATCTCAAAGCGACGTGGCGCTCATCCGATCGGGGAACCTGCTGCAGGCGATTGTCAACATGCCCCACGTGCTGCGTGCACGGAACGCCTGGCCGCTTCTGTCGGTCAGCAGCGCGCAGATTGAGCGCCTCCTGCCGCGTCTCGCCCATCGTTCATGCGAGGATCCCGCCGAACAGGAAACGAGAAGCGCCGATGATCCCAGCGCGCCACACCGGGCATCGGGCAATGAGCAGGAAACAAACCAT
Source organism: Burkholderia sp. 9775_39 (assembly GCF_015712225.1). NCBI lineage: Bacteria > Pseudomonadati > Pseudomonadota > Betaproteobacteria > Burkholderiales > Burkholderiaceae > Burkholderia > Burkholderia sp. 9775_39. Next base: position 56,352 of record NZ_JACCQC010000034.1, read on the forward strand.
CGTGCGGCGGCAGGGACAATCGCGGCGCAACGAACCACGGAGGCCCCCCCCCTCGAGCGTTTCGCGATAGACCTGACCGACAAGGCCCGACGGGGAGAAATCGACCCCGTCTTCGGACGTGACCGCGAAATCCTGCAGATGGTCGACGTACTCGCGCGGCGCCGCAAGAATAACCCGATCCTCGTTGGTGAGCCCGGTGTCGGCAAGACCGCGCTCGTCGAAGGTCTCGCGCTGCGCGTAGCCGAAGGGGACGTCCCGAACGTGATTCGCGATGTGCGCATTCTGACGCTCGATCTCGGTCTGCTGCAGGCCGGCGCCGGCGTGAAGGGCGAATTCGAGCAACGCCTGAAGAATGTGATAGACGAGGTCCAAGCCTCGCCCACGCCAATTCTCCTCTTCATCGACGAAGCGCATACGCTGATTGGTGCCGGCAATGCAGCCGGTGGCGCCGACGCGGCCAATTTGCTCAAGCCCGCGCTCGCACGCGGCGAACTACGTACCATCGCCGCGACCACCTGGTCCGAGTACAAGGAATACTTCGAGCGCGACGCCGCGCTCGAGCGGCGCTTCCAAATCATCAAGGTCGATGAACCTGACGACGAGGCTGCGTGCCTGATGCTGCGGGGTCTGAAGAACCGTTACGCGAAGTACCACAATGTGCACATCCGTGATGAAGCACTCGTGGCCGCGGTCAAGTTGTCACGCCGTTACATTCCTGCTCGGCAGTTACCGGACAAGGCGGTCGATCTGATCGATACGGCAGCAGCGCGCGTGCGTATGGGCCATGAATCGCCGCCCGCCGAGCTGCAGCGAGCACGAGCGGCAGTCTCTGCGCTCGAGCTGGAACAGGCAACGCTCGACGCAGATGCACAGGCCGGTATCTATGGCGCAGAAGAGCGACGCGAAGCCCTGGCGAGCGCGCTAACCGAGGCTCGCAATGCCCTGGAGAGCCTGCAGGATCGCTACACCAGTGAACTTAAACTGGTTCATCTGGTCCACGAACATCGCGCGGCGCTTGACGACGTGCGCGCCCCACAGAATCGGGGGCGACTCGACGAAGCAAAGCGGCATCTCTTCGACTTGCAAGGCAAAACACCGTTGGTCTTCGTGGACGTCGACGCGGCAGCAATCGCGCGCGTCATCGCAGAGTGGACGGGCGTGCCGGTCGGAAGCCTGGTGGAGGACGAGCTGCAAAGGCTGTTGACGCTCGAACAACAACTGGCCGAGCGTGTGGTGGCGCAGGACGACGCACTGGGCGATCTCGCTGAGAGTTTGCGTACAGCCAAGGCAGGCCTCAAAAATGAACATGCGCCGCTCGGCGTCTTTCTGCTTGCAGGGCCATCGGGCGTTGGCAAAACCGAAACTGCGATGGCCTTGGCTGACTTGTTGTTCGGTGGGGAGGCTGCGGTCACGACGATCAATATGTCGGAGTATCAGGAAGCCCATACGGTGTCGCAGTTGAAAGGTTCACCTCCAGGTTATGTTGGCTACGGCCGCGGCGGCGTCCTGACCGAAGCCGTCCGGCGGCGACCCTACTCCGTCGTGTTGCTCGACGAGATCGAAAAGGCGCATCGCGACGTGCTCGACATGTTCTACCAAGTGTTCGATCGCGGCATGATGCGTGACGGTGAAGGGCGCGAGATCGACTTCCGTAACTGTGTAATTCTGATGACCTCCAATCTCGGCAGTAGTCAGATCGACGAGGCAACCGCGGTCAATCCAGACGTCCCACAGACGACGCTTCTCGATGCAATTTGCCCGCAACTGGTGGCGCATTTTCAGCCGGCGCTGCTGGCGCGCTTCCAGCCACTCGTCTACCGACCGCTCGACGCCACGGCGCTCGAATCGATCGTGCGACTCAAGCTGGCGAAGGTTGCCGATCGCCTGCGCCGGCGGCATGATGTCGAGCTGGCGTGTGACGATTCGCTGATCGGCACGATAGCCGAGCTTTGCCTCGCCCGCGAATCCGGCGCGCGCAACGTCGACGCGTTCCTCAATCAGCGCATTCTGCCGACCGTATCCCGTGAACTACTCGTACGCATGGCGGCTAGCGCCGCGCCCACGAAGATCGTCCTGTCGAGCTCGACCGAAGGCGACATCACGATCGATTTCGTTGATCGGGACGTCGGTGTGGCCGCTACGCCAGAACTGGCACAAGCCGCTGAGTAACGGGAGACGAAGATCATGCACGCAGGTCCTTCCCTCTACGACATGCTGCTCGGTCAAATCGGCGGTGAACCGCTCGACGCCTACGACGAGCGCGCGCTAGAGTGCATGAGCGTGCAACAGAACGTGCAGCGTATTCTAAATGCGCGTGCCGGGGCGCTAAAGCACCTGCCGGATTACGGCCTGCCGGACTTGACGAACATCTACAAGGCACTGCCCGCGTCGGCCCACCTGCTCAAGCAGCAGATGGAGGCGACACTCTTGAAATACGAACCGCGCATCCGTTCAATCGACGTCGATATTCTGGATAACGACGATCCAGGGGTACTGGTAAGCTTCGAGATGACATGTCATTTAAAGAAGATCGGACTTGTGCGGTTCGGCACTTATTTCGAACAATCCGGGCGCTTATTGGTGAGACCTGGAAATCAGGAGGGCCAAGCCAACAACGGCACCCCTCAAATACGCTAGATTTAAATTGGGAGCCTTTAAATTTCATTCAGCATTTAACACACTCAAGATAATCAGACACCCCACTCCATCCGACTTTACCCCCGGAGATCATTCATATTGATCATTGAAATCGTCGCCCTCTTTTAATTTCTTGAATTTGAGGAACCATATAATGATAAGACGATATGATATAATGAAAGGAGACAAAACAACTTCAGGCGGAACCGTGCTATTTGGAGATCCAAATAGCAGCGTTAGAAGTCAGGAGCAAGCATACGAGCACGACAGCGTGTGGTGCCCAGAGTGTCAGTCAATGGGATATATTTTATGTACCGGCCCTCGCATATCAATGACTAACATCATCGGTAAAGAGGGAGCACTGAGCGATGATTTATGCGCGTGCAAGTGTACCCCCATGCCAAGACTACTCCCGTCTCAACTTTCATCTTACGCAGAGATGGAGGCTCAGTCAAAAGATAAAGCATCATTTATATTAAATTTCTTCAACGAATCCAGCCAAGGCAAAATTGGAGATCCGCCTCTCACGATGAGAGAATATCTATCCTCAAATTTGGCTTACACCGAAGCAGGGGCGCGATTGAGAAAATATGAATCCGATTTAGAGAATTATGTAAATAAAAATAGTTTGGATAAGTTTCTAAAAATGCAGATCGAGAGAAATCTCATCGGGAAAGGGTCAAGCAAAGAGTGTTATGATATATCGGGAGGTAGGGTTTTGCTCGTCTGCAAGCGATCAGGGAGTAATATTATTCACGAATTTACGAACTCCAAAATATTAGAGTCAGCCGGCTTCCCGGTTGCGAAAACCTATGACATTGGAGTCATTTCTGATACATATAATTCAGGTATAAAACACAACGCACTGATTCAAGAAAAACTAAAAGGAGGTTTTTATACTTTTGATAGAGTCACTCCGGAAATGAAGGCAAATTTCCTAAAATCAGATCTCATCAACGAAAATACGTTGAATAGCCTTAAAGACATTCGACGCCTAATGATCTCAAACAACGTCGACATAGGCGACTTGCAGGGAGGGCTAAGGTCCAATGGAGAATTTGTAATCTGCGACGTAAATAGTCTCCATAGTCGTAACAATCCAAATTTGGTATTTTCGAAGCGGAGAATGAAAAATCTAGATGACCTTATTAAAGGTGTCGAGAATAAAGTGAATAAGGAGCGTATTTATTGACGCCCCCCATGCACTCTGCTGGGCAGCGGTCAGTATGGGGATTCATGGATGTTGGGCTCGTAGTTTTTCTATACGGCCGTCAATACGCATTCCGTCCCTACAATGGACCTTTTTCCGAAATGTGTGAAGCGACAATTATCAATTGAGGGCTATCTTCAGCCAGAGACAGAATTTAATCGATCCCAATCGGCACACGTCCAATAAATATGCCTCCTTCATATGAGGCAACTATTTTCATTACAGAAAAATCGCCATCAACGCGCTTACCCCAATTGCATACGAATGCAGCACAATCGAAGTCAAAATTCCGTTTGTTTTTATTCTATAAAAACATAGAACCATACCAACAATAAATACAACAACATATGACTCAGTATTTATATATGAATGAGAAAGCGAAAAATATATCGAGGTCGAAAGAGCTGCGAATATGGCGATATATTTATTTGATTTATACGGGAAAATTGAGATCAAAAAATGTCTAAATGCCAGTTCTTCTGCGATTGGCGGGAGCAGAAGAAGTACGCAAACAAGGGTAATGAGATCAGCGGTAGATTTTCCTTTAAAGAGAGCATCAATAGTGGGCTCTCTAGGTAGACTTAAAAATATACTAAGAATATGCTCTGCAACATAAACAACAGTTATGATGAAGGCGCCTATAAAAATGAATTTACACTTAATGTTTCCGGCAAAATAAATATCGGAAAAAATGAGGCGCCGATGCTCCAAAAACATCAATATAAGAAATGCCGAATTCATTCCATAACTAAATATCACTCTGCTCGCAACGCTTAACGATGGAAAGTCGAGATTTACTGCAATCAACGGCACCACAATTCCTTCAATCGCTTTTGATGCAATATAAACACACAGACCAAAAATGAGAGAAAAACTCCATTTTCTCGCAAATTCATTCATTTTATTTTCTCAGAGACAGCTTATTAAATTTCAATAACGAAACGGATTTTTGTTTAGCATTATCGAATCACCAAAGGAATGGCGCGTGCATTTTTAAAAACGCACCCCGGCATGTTCCACTGTAGTTATAGATCCCTCACGCTATCACGCCTTTCCGCAGCCGTGACGAGGCGCATCGAGTTGAGGAAGAATATTATTTCAATATTTAGATTAATTGGTGAGCTCGTTTTCCGAATGACTTTCAGCCTGATCCTTTGCAGTCCGACGTGTTTTGTGAAGAATTGTTGATTTGCCTGAACCGGCAGAATATGAAACTCTATTTGCGCCACCAAGTGGTATTCCCGTGCGTCGTGGCACAGTGAGAGCCTCCCCCGGGCGAGTTATTGTCGAATCTGGTGTATGCGGCGTAGGGAGGGAGCGAGAGAAGGCGGTGGCGATTGAGGAGAATGTTGCGTTCGACAGTAACACTTTCCCAATCGAACTCCACCACCATGGCGAAACATACGCAGGAAGCGCACGGCAGTCAAACAGCAGAAGCATGCATCAAGGGTGCGCCCGGCCTGGACGATCTGATCCAGCAAGACGCGCAACGAATCATTCGGCAGGCGATCGAGGCGGAATTGGCGGCGTTACTCGAGAAGTATCCGAACGTGAGGACGATTGACGGACGACGAGCCGTCGTGCGCAACGGCTACCTGCCGGAGCGGCAGATCGTCACGGCCGTCGGGCCGGTAGCCGTTCAGGTGCCAAAGGTCCGCGACCGCTCGGATTCGGGCGTGAAATTCAACTCGGCGATCGTGCCACCGTATGTGCGCAAGTCACCGCGCGTGTCGTCGTCGTTGCCGTGGCTGTACCTGCGCGGCGTCTCGACGGGTGACATGGGCGAGGCGCTGTCCGAGCTGCTTGGCGAGCAGGCCAAAGGCCTGTCGGCGAACGTCGTGAGCCGCCTGAAGGCCACGTGGACGAACGAATGCGAGCGATGGAACAAACGGGACCTGTCGACGGCGCGCTGGGTCTATTGGTGGGCCGACGGCATTCACACGCAAGCGCGCACCGAGGATGCCGACGGTCAATGCCTGCTGGTGATCATCGGCGTGAAACCGGACGGCGAGAAGGAGCGCGTCGCGCTCAGTGACGGCTATCGCGAATCGAAGGCATCGTGGATCGAACTGCTGCTCGACCTGAAGGCGCGTGGCCTGCAGGCACCGCCGCTGCTGGCGGTTGGCGACGGCGCCATGGGCTTGTGGGCAGCGCTCGACGAGGTGTTCCCGCAGACGCGGCAGCAACGCTGCTGGTTCCACAAGATCGGCAACGTGCTCAACGCGATGCCGAAATCCCAGCATGGCAAAGCCAAGGCGGCGCTCGCGGAAATCTGGAACGCTGCGACACGTGCCGACGCGCTCGTCGCGTTCAACCAGTTCGTCGACACGTACGCAGCCAAATATCCGAAGGCGGTCGAGAAGCTGACGAAGGATCGCGACGCGCTACTCGTGTTCTACGACTTCCCGGCCGAGCACTGGCAGCACGTACGGACCACGAATCCGATCGAATCGACGTTCGCGACGGTGCGTCATCGCACGAGTCGCACGCGCAACTGCCTGTCGCGCGCGACCTTCCTCGCGATGGCGTTCAAGCTCATCGAAGCTGCCGAGCAATCCTGGCGGAAGATCCGCGGCGTCGACAAGATCGAGCCGCTTCTGAAGGGAATACCCTTCAAGGACGGACCCCCGGTGACCGAAAGCACACCGGCTCCTCAACCGCTGGCCGCCTGATCATGCTGACCCGCCCGCATACACCAGAATTGACGATTGCTCGACTGGTACGAGCAACACAGTAGTTCGAATTCGCAACATAACCGGAGAAATAGCGATGCCCACCTCAAACGAGAATTAGGTTCTTCCAAATCAGACAGTTTTAAAATGAATGGATAATTTTCGGTAAATGAGACTATTGCGAATAACAAGATAACCTTATGAAAAGATTATTTTTAGTTGTATTGCTGACATTGTGTAGTACACACACTTTTGCCATCCAGCCGCAATACCTGCAACCAACCTCTACGTCTTTTGCACAAAGAGGTGGAACGGGCGTCATCGAGTTTACGGCCACACGTACGGTCTCAAGCATTGTCAGTTCCGTCACGCTTGATGCACCGGACGGCATTGTTTTTACAGCTGTGCAAGGTAGTAACCTCCCGACCTGTAAAATCACGAATTCATTTCCGACATCTCGCATTACGTGCGAAGGCAGCAGCGTATCAGGAAATGCTTTTTTCCCGTTTTCTCCAATCAATAAACTGCAAGTTTCTTACGCAGTCGACATCGCTGCAAACGTAGGTGCGCTTTCCGGCGTGGCTACATTAAACAGCCGCTACGCAGGAAGCACGACATCGCCCTTCACGGTCAACGTGATGTCAGCACCGGATTACACTGATCAAAATATTTCGAATGGCCGACCTAAGCGGGACCTGTCGACATACCTTGAAATGATCGATAACGCCCTAAACCCGATCCAGCCAAAGATTGTTGCGGTAAGGGGCAAACCTTCACCGGACGAGTCAGTCAATCCTTATGGGGCCGTAGGCGAATTAAGCATGCGCAATTCGAACAATAAAAATGATATTGGATATTGCTCCGCATCGGTGGTTCCTTCAAAGGAAGGAAATCTCGTTATGACAGCGGCTCACTGTTTTTTTCCAAGAATGACGTAATGTTTAACGATTATTATCTATGTCTCGAAAACACTAGAAACACACGACCCACGCCGCAAGGAAATGCCGGAAATATGATGTTTTGCAGCAAAGAAAAATTATTTAGAGTTAAATTTTACGCCCCCGATATTCCTCTTATTACATTCAATCAAGCCTATCTAAATGGAAAAAGCCTGTCGTATGATGTTGCATTTATGAAGTTCGACAAAAATGAGGTGACGGGGAAAACCCTTGAGGAGACCGTTGGCAGCTATGGAATTGTATTTAATAAAACCGAAAATTCCATCAAGACGGTCAGCGTTGGAGGCTATCCAATCGAATGGCTCGGGTTGGCAGTCTGTGAAAGAACAAAGATCTACAAAAATCTATTTTATAACTTAGCCAATAGAGTTATGGATGTGTTTAAGCTTTATGCAGATAAATGCGAGAGACAAACTGGACCCGTAGAACCGGTAAAAAAGGGGGCATGAGTGGTGGTGCACTATTCGAGAATATTACCGATATTCACGGCGCTTCAAACTATCTGGTCGGCGTGCCGGTGGCAGTCTCTGATATTCCATGGTTCGTGCCCATGGAAAATGCCTTCTTCTCTCCGATTCTGCGCGACTGGGTTAAGAACATGTACGAGCAGGCTTCCGGTCTAAAAGCTACAGAGATTCAATTCGCCATGTAACGCATTTTTCTGTTTTGCGAAGGTCCGTGATCGTTAATGAGACATCTAGAACTCGATAACGATCGCGGCTTCGCTCCTCGTGCGGCGCCTCTGCTTTTCGCACCGCGTACGTCTTTAGCGATAGTGGTCAGCAAAATGCACGTTGATCGACCTTCTCAGAATCAGGTAGGCCGGAACTCCTGATGTTCTATGACATTGCAGGCACGCCGATCCGGCGACACCGAAAGCTCACGGCGACAGCGAACCCGTTCAACCCCGCATGGGAAGGTTATTTCGAGGAGCGGTTAGGTCTCCTGATGCTGGACTCGCTCAAAGGACGGAAGCAGTTGATCCGATTATGGCTTAATCAGGCCCGCTCGTGTCCGGGCTGCCGGCAGATGATTATGAAAACCAAGTGGTGGCGACTCTACCACGTACTTTGGAAAAATCGATGGCGGTAATCCGCCGTTCTGAACGACACCGAGCGCATCACATCGAAGGGGCCCTCGCGGCCCCTTCGTACTTGAGCAAATTACTCGACATTGCGCCGCCGTTTAAGCGCGGTTCTAGACCGCCATCAACAACAGCAACACCGCTGTGCTGTGCGCCACGCCTTCAAACAAGCCCGCCCGCAGTTGCCGAGTAAGCACTCGATTAGCACCGTCTGTTCGCGAGGGAACGACGTAGGCAATCTGATTCCCATCAGATGTAATGGGAATCAGATTGATGAAGCCAACGGCACATGGGCGGCAACTGGGGTCGAGAAATTACACGAAGGAGTTTCGAGAAGCGGTAGTTGCTGAAGCGAGCGATCCGAATCGCTCAATTGCCGAGGTAGGCCGCAGGCATGGCTTGAATGCCAATATGGTCGCCCAGTGGCGACGAAGATCGCTGGAAGCACAACAGGCCACACCGGCACCTTGCGTAGCACTGCTGCCCGTTGATGTGATTGAACTGCCCTCGGAAAGCACGGCGAGCACCGCCCCACCGCAAGAGCAGAAAGTGCCGGCATGCGCCGCGACGTCGCTGAATTGCGAGATCGAGATTGAGGTCGGAAAGCGGCGCATTCGCATCCGCGGGATGTCGCAGGAAGTCGCCGAACAGTTTCTGCGAGACTGCCTGAAGTGATTCCACCGAACACGCGAATCTGGATCGCGGCGGGCGTCACGGACATGCGTTCCGGCTTCAACTCGCTGGCCACGAAGGTGCAAGGCGTGCTGGAGAAAGATCCCTACAGCGGGCACGTGTTTGTGTTCCGGGGCAAACGCGGTGACTTGCTGAAGTGCTTGTGGTGGTGCGATGGCGGCCTCTGCCTGCTCTCGAAGCGTCTTGAGAAAGGACGCTTCGCATGTAAGCGTTGCTCCAGCACCGTCTGTTCATGACGGTTCATAGACGGCAATCTGGTCCCCACCAAAATGTGGTGGGAATCAGAAAAAATGGAAATCAAGGCGCGGGGTCGGCGACCAGGCTCCAGGAATTACACGAAGGAGTTCCGCGCGCAGGTTGTAGCGGAAACGCGAGACCCGACGCGCTCGATGGCAGAAGTCGCGCGCTCGCATGGCCTGAATGCGAACCTTGTGTCGAAGTGGCGGCGAGATCAGGACCGTGCAGCGACACCCACATCCGCACCCGCCGAATTATTCCTGCCTGTTCAGATGGCATCGCCGCCGATACCGGAGCCGATCGGATCATCCGGTCTGGTCGTCGAATATCGTGGCGTACGTGTCTGGTTCGAAGGCAAGCCGGAGTCTGATGTACTGCGGCTTGTGCTCACAAGCTTGCTGGAAGCGGGTTCGTGATGCTGGGCCTTCCCGCCGGAACACGGGTGTGGCTGGCCGCTGGCGTGACCGACATGCGCTCTGGCTTCAACAGCCTGGCCGCGAAGGTGCAGACCGTACTCGAGCGAGACCCATTCAGCGGCCACGTGTTCGTGTTCCGCGGCCGACGTGGCGATCTGGTCAAGGTGCTCTGGTGGAGTGGTGACGGCATGTGTTTGCTGATGAAACGGCTCGAACGCGGCCGCTTCATCTGGCCGCAGGCGGACGGAGGTGTCGTCTGCCTGAGCCAGGCGCAACTGTCCATGCTGCTCGAAGGCATCGACTGGCGTCAGCCGGTGCGCACGGCGGCGCCAACCTCTGCGTTGTAAACCTGCCCGCCGGCGCGTAGACTGCCGGCATGACGACGGCGAACGCATACCCGGACGACATCGAAGCGCTCAAGGCTCTGCTGCTTGAGCGCGATGCGCGTATCGGGCTTCTGGAAGACGTCGTCGAATCGGACAAGGCAGCAACGGCGACGGACAAGGCGGAAATCGAGCATCTGAAGCTGCTGATCGCGAAGCTGCGCCGCATGCAGTTCGGCCGTCGTTCGGAGAAGCTGGACCACCAGATCGAACATCTCGAACTGCGCCTCGAAGAGCTCGGGGCCGACGAAGGCGCAGCCCCCGTCGAGATCCCCATGACGCCACGCACGGCGCCGGAACAGGTACAACGCAAGCCGTTGCCGGAACACCTGCCGCGCGAGATCCAGACCCATTGGCCCGAATCCGGTCAAACCTGCACGGCGTGCGGTGCGCCGATGAAGCCGCTTGGCGAGGACGTCTCGGAGCAACTCGAATATGTGCCGGCGAGCTTCCGAGTCATCCGCCATGTGCGACCAAAGCTGGCATGTTCGTTCTGCGATCACATCGCCCAGGCGGCTGCGCCGAGCCGCCCCATCGAGCGAGGCATGGCGGGTCCGGGACTGCTGGCCCACGTGCTGGTCTCGAAGTTCGCGGATCACCTGCCGCTCTATCGGCAGTCGGTGATCTATGCGCGCGAAGGCGTCGAGCTGGATCGCTCGCTGCTGGCGAAGTGGGTAGGTCACAGTGCGGCGCTGCTGCAACCGCTCGTCGACGCGCTGCGTCGGCACGTCATGGCGGCAACGAAGCTCCATGCCGACGATACGCCAGTACCGGTGCTTGCGCCGGGCAATGGCAAGACGAAAACCGGACGGCTGTGGGTCTACGTGCGCGACGATCGGAATTCGGGAGACGTGACGCCGCCGGCGGTCTGGTTCGCCTATACGCCGGATCGCAAGGGCATCCACCCGCAGCAGCATCTTGAATCGTTCAACGGCACACTGCAGGCTGATGCCTACAGCGGTTACCAGGCGATCTACGAAACGGGGCGCGTCACCGAAGCAGCGTGCTGGGCACATGCCCGGCGGCAGTTCTACGAATTGCACGCAGCTCGCCCGAATGCGTTGAATACTGAAGCGCTGGAACGTATCGGCGCGCTGTACAAGGTTGAGGAAGCGATCCGGGGCAAGCCACCCGACGAACGCCGGGCGGATCGGCAAGCCCACGCCCGGCCACTGCTAGAACAACTCCATACATGGCTGACGGCGATGTTGGAGACACTCTCGCGCAAATCCGACACGAGCCGGGCGATCCTCTATGCGCTGAATCGGTGGGAGGCGCTCACGCGCTATTGCGATGACGGGCACCTGGAGATCGAGAATCTGCCGGTCGAGCGTGCGCTGCGCGGCGTTGCCATCGGGAGGCGCAATTACCTGTTCGCCGGTGCTGACTCGGGCGGAGATCCAGATGCTCGGGAGGCTGCCGTGTTCCGGTTCGACGAAGGGTTGAAGGTCTACCTGCATCGCGATCCGGTCGACTTCCGCATGGGCATCAACGGGCTGTCGATCCTGGTCGAACAGGCGATGCGCCTGAACCCAATGACCTCGGCACTGTTCGTGTTCGGCAAACGGCGCATGGCCGATCTCGAACAACGCCTGCGAGAACGCGATTCGGCCATTTACGGTCGGCCGCAAAAACTGGCTCTTCTACGACACAGTCGCCGGCGCGAATGCGGCAGCCAACCTGTATTCGCTGATCGAAACCTGCAAGGCAAACAGCGTGGAGCCCCACGGCTACCTGCTCGCGTTGTTCAAGGCGCTGCCAACTGCTCAGAGCGCGGACGATTACGAGGCGCTGCTTCCATGGCGGCTCAGCCCGCCGGCCGCTTGACGCACTGCCGGCCTCCTCGCGCAAGCCACGTGGTTTATTGCGCGCTTA
>NZ_JACCQC010000035.1:0-66948 GCF_015712225.1 Burkholderia sp. 9775_39
GGACGGGCGGGACGAATCGGGGCGGGCATCTGAATGCATGGCGGGCGCTGGGCGCTGTCTCCGGGATTGTTTTTTCGGTGACGAAGCGCGACGCGTCGCCGGCTCGCGGGCCGGGCAGCGGTGATGCGGTGCGAAACCGGCCCGCTGAGCCGGGCCGTGGTGCGTGTCGCCTTCGTCGGTCGTCCGGCTGCCGTGGTGGCGGCCGGCGGCGCGCCGGGTGCGTTGCACCTCGACGTCGCACCGATTGTGTGGGCCCGGTGCACCGGCGGCAAACGATATTTCCGAACAGGGTGATGCGGGATGGTCATCAACTTGGGCCGCGCAGCGATGCGTCCGGGCGGCCGGTTACGGGCTTGGGAAACGTCCCATATCGGCATCGAAACAGCCGCGGCTGGCCAGCGCACTTCTTGCGTTTTGGGAATGAAGTCGTGAGTTAATATCAATAGCGGCCCGACTTGTGGCCATTGACAATGTGTTCATGGATCGTGCCTCGCGAGGCTGGGGCGCGCCGTCCGGCCGGGCTTCCGGCGGCGGCGCAGTGCGATGCGCCGGATGGCGCACCGGCCCGCCGCGCGGCGCATCCGCTTGCACGAGGCGCTCGAACGCGCTCCAATCGAATCACGCGGGCGGCGCTGCCGCCGCACCGATCAATCTGTCCCTGAAGAGGAAGTGATGCAATTCAACGACATTCTTGCCGCGCTCGACATCGATCTCGCCCAGTGGAAAGGCAACGCGCTGACCGCGCGTTCGCCGCTCGACGGCGCGACGCTCGCGACGCTGGCCGTCGACACGCCCGCCGACGCCGAGCGCAAGATCGACGCCGCGCACGACGCGTTCCTCAAGTGGCGCACGGTGCCGGCGCCGGTGCGCGGCGAACTCGTGCGCGTGTTCGGCAACGTGCTGCGCGAGCACAAGGCCGAACTGGGCCGCCTCGTCACGCTCGAAGCCGGCAAGATCACGTCGGAAGGCCTCGGCGAAGTGCAGGAAATGATCGACATCTGCGATTTCGCGGTCGGCCTGTCGCGCCAGCTTTACGGCCTCACGATCGCGTCCGAGCGCCCGGGCCACCGGATGATGGAAACGTGGCACCCGATCGGCGTGTGCGGCGTGATTTCGGCGTTCAACTTCCCGGTCGCGGTGTGGGCGTGGAATGCGGCGCTCGCGTTCGTGTGCGGCGATTCGGTCGTGTGGAAGCCGTCCGAGAAGACGCCGCTCACCGCGATCGCGTGCCACGTGCTGCTCCAGAAGGCGCTGCGCGAGTTCGAGAAGACGCATCCGGGCGTCGCGCCGGCGGAACTGGGTCAACTGGTGCTCGGCATGCGCGATGTCGGCGAGGTGCTGACGGCGTCGAAGAAGGTGCCGGTCGTCAGCGCGACGGGCAGCGTGCGGATGGGCCAGGAAGTCGCGAAGGTGCTGAGCCAGCGCCTCGCGCGCGGCATCCTCGAACTCGGCGGCAACAACGGGATGATCGTCGCGCCGAGCGCGGATCTCGACCTCGTCGTGCGCGCGGTCACGTTCGCGGCGGTCGGCACGGCCGGCCAGCGCTGCACGACGCTGCGCCGCCTGATCGTGCATCGCAGCCTCGTCGAGCAACTGCTGCCGCGCATCGAGAAGGCCTATGCGTCGGTGAAGGTCGGCAATCCGCTCGAGGAAGGCACGCTGGTCGGCCCGCTGGTCGATCGTGCGTCGTTCGACGCGATGCAAAAGGCGCTGGCCGATGCGCGCGAGCAGGGCGGCGAAGTGAAGGGCGGCGAGCGCGTCGACGTCGGCCACGCGGATGCGTACTACGTGCGTCCGGCCATCGTGCGGATGCCGAAGCAATCGGCGGTGGTCGAGCGCGAGACGTTCGCGCCGATCCTGTACGTGATGGTCTACGACAACTTCGACGACGCGATCGACGTGCACAACGCGGTCCCGCAAGGCCTGTCGTCGGCGATCTTCACGAACGACATGCGTGAAGCCGAGCAGTTCATGTCGGCGGCCGGCAGCGATTGCGGGATCGTCAACGTGAACATCGGCACGAGCGGCGCGGAAATCGGCGGCGCGTTCGGCGGCGAGAAGGAAACGGGCGGCGGCCGCGAGTCGGGTTCGGATGCATGGAAGGCGTATATGCGCCGGGCGACGAACACGATCAACTACAGCCGCCAGCTGCCGCTGGCGCAGGGGGTGAAGTTCGACGTATAAGTGCGGGCGCCCGGCTTGGGCGCTTCGACGTCGAATGAACAGGGCCGGTTGCCGTGGAAGCGGTAACCGGCCCTGGTCGTTTATTGCGATGCGTGCGCCGCGCCGATCGATCGTGAGCGGACCCGCTCGATGGCTCGCCTACGATTCGTGCCGCGTGGCGCCATCGTTCGCCGGCATGTTCTGCACGACCAGCATCTGCGGGCTCGACAGCGTGATCCCCGCCGCGCGCAACTGCTTGAGGATCTCGAACAGCAGATCGCTCTTCGTCGAACTCGCGATCCGCGGGCTCGACACGTAACCCGTCACGCTCAGCGTGATCCCGTCCGGCGCGAGCTGGCTGAACGTCACCGACGGCGCCGGTTTCTCGAGAATCGCCTGATGCGCGCGATACGCATCGAGCAGCAGGTCGCGCACCTGCTCGGGATCGGTGTTCAGCGGGAACGTCAGCACCAGCGTCGCGACGCCCTGCGTGCTGTTGCCCATCGTCACGTTGCGCACGTTCTGCGAGATCAGTTGCGAGTTCGGCACGATCACGGTCGAGCGGTCGCTCAGCTGGATTTCGGTCGCGCGCACGTTGATGCGGCGGATGTCGCCTTCGACGCCCGCGATGCTGACCATGTCGCCCACCTTCACCGGGCGCTCGGTCAGCAGGATCAGCCCCGACACGAAGTTCTTCACGATTTCCTGCAGGCCGAAGCCGATACCGACCGACAACGCGCTGACGATCCACGCGAGATTGTTCCATCTGACGCCGAGCAGCCCGAGCGTCATCAGGACGAGCAGCACGTAGCCAACGTTGGTGAACAGCGTGATCAGCGACACGCGCATGCCCGTGTCCATGCCGAGCGCGGGCATGAACTCGCCGTCGAGCCAGCGGCGCAGGGAGCGCAGCAGGTAGAAGCCGATCGCGAAGCCGATCACGGCATTCATGATCCGGTCGGGCATGATGTTCAGACTCTGCAGCCGCTGGCTGCCGATCATCGCGACCGCGCTGTCGAGCAGGTCGCCCGGCGTCGTGCCGAAGCCGCCGGTCACCAGCGCGATCGCCGCGATCAGCATCAGCAGGCTCGTGCCGAAGCCGGACAGGACCGTGCGCGCCTGGTCGAGGTGGCGGTCTTCGAGCGCGAACAGGTGCTTGATCTGCTGGCCCGTCGACAGGCTCGACGAGAACAGGCTTTCGCTCGCGTCGCGCGTCAACTGGATCAGGATGTAGGTCGCGCACAGCACGATCTCGAACCATACGAGCTCGTACGTGATGAAGCGCGCGACCGTGATGTAACCGATCAGGAGGGCGATCAACGACGCGACGATCGCGAGCGTGACGCCGGCGTGGATCAGGCCCGCGAGCGTCGAGCGCTGCTCGGGCGCCTCGCCTGCCGCCGCGAGCGCGGCGCGCGCACGGTTCGCGCGCAACAGCGACGCGCCGACCGTCAGCGCGACGACGAGCGACACGATGCCGCGACCGAACAGCGTGACCGACAGGCTGGTGTCGACGATCCGGTTGATCGATTCGAGCGTGCCCGACACCAGCAGCAGCGCAGCCAGGATCGCGGGGAACGGCTTCATCGCGAGCGCGACCGGATCGGCGAGCGCGGGCAGTCGCCACGACGGATGTTTCGTGCAGAGCAGTGCGCGCCCGAGCCCGGCGATCAGTGCGCAGGTCGCGGCGAGCTTCGCGAACTGGTCCCACAGATCGGTCAGCGACGGCGTGAGCTCGTAATGACGCGCGACGGCGAGGTAGAGGATCTGGATCGCGATGGCCGTCGCGAGGAAGGTCGACAGCGCGGTCGACAGCGCCAGCGCACTGCGGCGCAAGCGGGTGGGCGGCAGGCGGTTCAGCGCGATCCAGGCGAGCCCGCGCTCGATGAGGCGGCGCCCGCCGAGCCATGCCGCGAACGCGGCGATCAGCAGCACCGCGGTGATGGCCCGCTGCCCCGGCACCCACGACGAGCGCAGCATGTCGAACAGTTCGTCGTCGAAATCCTGGAGCCGCTGGCGATCGTCCGGCGACAGGTGGAACAGCGGCAGCCAGAACTGCGCGCTGAAGATGCTGCCCGAACGGAACGCGAGCTGGTTCTTCAGCAGGCTGCGGTGCAGCTTCGCGAACTGCTCGGTCAGGTTCGCGAGGCTCGTCTTCTGGTCGGCGGCCTGCTTCAGCGCGGCGTCGATCTGCGTCTTGCGCGCGTCCAGCGAGGCCCGCTGCTTCGCGACGGCTGGCGTTTCCGGCGCGGCGCCCTCGGCGGGCGGCGGGCCGAGCACGTCGAGTTGCGCCTGGACCTGCGCGCGTTGCGGCGTGAGATCGCTCTGCAGCTTCGCGACATCGGTGCTCAGTTCCTGCGCCGAATCGTCGAGCGCATCCAGCTCCTTGCTGTTGGATGCGGTGGAGGTCTGCTGCTTGATGCGGTCCAGCTCGGCCTGCATCTGCTTGAGCTGCGCGACGGCGTCGGGCAGCGAGATGGCCGGCGCGGTGGCGCCGACGCCGCTCGCGACGGGCGCGGAAGCGGCCGCCGGAAACGCCGACGCGGTCGCGATCGCCGCGAACTGCAGCAGCGCGATCAGCGCGATCCGGCGGGCGTACGTGGAGAGTCGTTGTATGGACATGGAATGCTTACGATTTGCCGACAATGCCGATTGCCGAAAGGCAGCCGGAAGCCGGTAGTTGGCCCGCTAGCATGTTACCGGGGCGCGGAACGCGTGGTTGTCCCGATTGCGTGTTGCGATTCGCGGCGATTCCGGCGGCGCGTGCGTGGGTGAAGCAGCGCGGGAGGCCCGTCATCACCCGCCTGCGCGGCCTGCGCGCGAGGCCGGTGGTAGCGGAACGCCACGCGAACGCGCAGTCGGTACCCGACATACGGTTACGCAAGTTACACATTATCAGGCGCGAAAACGGGGCATCGAATGGCTTCGGTGCCCGCACTGCGTCCGGCCTGCCGGCTTGCCCGTGCGTCGAACGGGGCTGCCGGTACAATGCAGCGGTTCGCCCGGCGCCGGTTCGGCGGTCCGCCGGACGACAACGCACAACACGACACGATCAGGAGACGCGCCCAAGATGGCCTCAACGGACAGCCTTTCCCAGGCACCTGCCCAATCCCCTTCCATCGACCCCGGCGCCATCTCGGCCCGCCTCGACCGCCTGCCGCCGACGCGCAGCGTCTGGAAGCTGGTCGTGCTGCTGAGCCTCGGCTTCTTCTTCGAACTCTACGACCTGCTGTACAGCGGCTACGTCGCGCCGGGCCTCGTGAAAAGCGGCATCCTGTCCGCGACGACGCACGGCCTGTTCGGCACCACGGGCGTCGCGAGCTTCATCGCCGCGCTGTTTTCCGGGCTCTTCATCGGCACGATCGCGTGCGGCTTCCTCGCCGACCGCTTCGGTCGCCGCGCGATCTTCACGTGGTCGCTGCTGTGGTACACGGCCGCCAATGTCGTGATGGCGTTCCAGGACACCGCGGCCGGGCTGAACTTCTGGCGCTTCGTCGTCGGTCTCGGCCTCGGCGTCGAGATGGTGACGATCGGCACGTACATCTCCGAACTCGTGCCGAAGCAGATCCGTGGCCGCGCGTTCGCGTGCGAGCAGGCGGTGGGGTTCGTCGCGGTGCCGGTGGTCGCGTTTCTCGCCTACCTGCTGGTGCCGCACGCACCGCTCGGCCTCGACGGCTGGCGCTGGGTCGTGCTGATCGGCGCGCACGGCGCGCTGTTCGTGTGGTGGATTCGCCGCGAACTGCCGGAAAGCCCGCGCTGGCTCGCGCAGCAGGGCCGCGTCGACGAGGCCGACCGCATCATGCGCGCGCTCGAGGCGAAGGTCGAAGCCGAATACGGGCGACCGCTGCCGCCGCCCGCGCCCGCCGAACCCGTGCCGCCGCGCGGCAGCTTCCGCGACATGTGGGTGCCGCCGTATCGCAGCCGCACGATCATGATGACGATCTTCAACGTGTTCCAGACGGTCGGCTTCTACGGTTTCGCGAACTGGGTGCCGACGCTGCTGATCAAGCAGGGCATCACGATCACGTCCAGCCTGATGTATTCGAGCGTGATCGCACTCGCCGCGCCGATCGGTCCGCTGATCGGCCTCGTGATCGCCGACCGCTTCGAGCGCAAGTCGGTGATCGTCGCGATGGCGGCGGCGATCGTCGTTTGCGGGCTGCTGTTCAGCCAGACGACGGTGGGCGCGTTCCTGATCGTGCTCGGCATCGGCCTCACGCTCGCGAGTAACATCATGTCGTACAGCTTCCACGCGTACCAGGCCGAGCTGTTCCCGACGTCGATCCGCGCGCGGGCCGTCGGCTTCGTCTATTCGTGGAGCCGCTTCTCGGCGATCTTCTCGTCGTTCGTGATCGCGGCCGTGCTGCGCGGCTTCGGCACGTTCGGCGTGTTCGCGTTCATCGCGGGCGCGATGGTGATCGTGATGGCCGCGATCGGGCTGATGGGGCCGCGCACGAAGGGCATCGCGCTCGAAACCATCTCCAAGTGATCGGCGGGTGCGCACGCATGTCGCACGGTTCGTTGCGGCATGCGTGCGATGCGGTCCGGGGTTTCCGCTTCCGGGCCTGCCCCTCGCCAAAATGCTTTGTCGTGCGAATCAACCGGGAGACGCGCTCGAACCGGATCCATCGCGCCAGCACTCGGCCGCGTGCCGAAAGCATCGAACACGCAAGCGTGCCACGCCACGAATACGCACGCGGCAACGAGTTGAAACAAAGCGTGACGAAGCGCAATTCCCCGTAAAAGCGTGCTTCCGGCCGCGGCCGATTCGCGCATGGACGAGTAAAATAGGGGGCCTGACGACTCATTAGCCGCCATCGGAGTGCCCGCGTTGCATCAGCGAATGGCTCCGCCGTGAAGAGGCGTCGGCGCCGGGCGCACGCGATGTGCCGGGCGTGTCGATGGCTTGCGCGGAAGATGCGCCGCTCGCAGCAGCACCATGCGGCGGCCGGATCGGCCGATGGCTTCGAACATATGATTCTTGCCCACTTGACGCGGCGCTTCGCGCAGCCGCGTTGCCTCAACCGCGCAGTCGCCGCATCCGTGTGGCTTGCTGCCGCGGTGTCGATTTCCGCTGTCGCACAACGACCTGCCTTTGCCGCGTCCGGCGCTCCGTCGTCTGCTGTGCAATCCTCATCCGTCGCGTCGCCTGCTTCGGCAGCCTCCCGTCCGCATCCGGCTTCGTCCGCGCATGCGGCGTCGGACGCATCGGCCGCAGCGCCGACATCCGCCGCGTCACAGGCGAATCGCGCGGAATCTGCAAGCGCGGCATCCGGTGCGTCGGCCGCTTCCGCGGCATCGGCAGCATCGGCCGCCGCACCCGCATCGGCCGCATCCGGCACGCCCGCGAGCGAGGCCGAACCGCCTCCGCCCACGCCGCCGCGTCGGCATCCGCCGCTGTCGGCCGAGGGGGCGCAAAACGCGACGACACGCGCGCTCGACATGCGCAAGCGTTTCATGCAGGAAGTCACGCGCCGCCTGAACGTGCCCGCGAGCGAGCAGCACGCGTACGGCGAGCGGCTCCAGAAAGCGCTCGCCGATGCGGATCTCGGCGATCTCGCCGGCGAATACGTCGCGATGGTGGACCGCGCGCCGAACGTGCAGGCGCTGTTCATCTACTTCCGCGCGACACCGGCCAATGCGTGGCTGATGATCGGCGCATCGCCGGTCGGCACCGGGTTGCCGGGCCAGTACGACCATTTCCTGACGCCGCTCGGCGTGTTTCATCACTCGCCCGACACGATGGATTTCCGCGCGGAAGGCACGACGAACGAGAACGGCATTCGCGGCTACGGTCACCGCGACATGCGCATCTACGATTTCGGCTGGGTGGACGGCGAGCGCGGCTGGGGCAAGGGCGGCGTGTCGCCGATGCGTTTCCAGATGCATGCGACCGACCCCGACCGGCTCGAAGCGCTGCTCGGTATCCGGCACTCGAAGGGCTGCGTGCGAATTCCCGCGTCGCTGAACACGTTCCTCGACCGGCACGGGCTGCTCGACGACGACTATCAGGCCCGCGTCGAGGCCGGCAAGTCGCTGTGGGTGCTGCGTCGCGATCGCGACATCACGC
Organism: Burkholderia sp. 9775_39; assembly: GCF_015712225.1. Classification (NCBI taxonomy): domain Bacteria; kingdom Pseudomonadati; phylum Pseudomonadota; class Betaproteobacteria; order Burkholderiales; family Burkholderiaceae; genus Burkholderia; species Burkholderia sp. 9775_39. The sequence goes on from NZ_JACCQC010000035.1 coordinate 8,234, forward strand.
CGATCGCGGGCCGCTACCTGGTCGTGATCGACAGCGCCCGCAAGACTCGCCCTGCGTGGTCGCCGCTGCCGGGGCGCGGCGCATGGTCGAAGCTGCCGAAAGGCGGCGATACGGCGGACTGAGCGCCGCTTCGCCGGGCGCGGGCGGTGCGAGGATGAGAATAAATCCGTTTTATTGAGATATAAGGAAAGCAAACTTTTATTATCCGATCCGGGTTCGTATAGTCGAGTCCAGTTTCGCGGAACCCTGCCGCGCCTGGACCACCACCGACCACACGACCCGCATGAAAACTCTCTACAAGCTCGCTCCGCTCGCGATGCTCGGCGCCTTCGCGACCCATGCCTGTGCGCAAAGCAGCATCACGCTGTACGGTCTGATCTCGGCCGGTGTCGGGTTCGCGACGAACCAGGGCGGCAAGAATGCATGGCAGGCGCTGTCCGGCACGAACCAGAACCCGCGCTGGGGGCTGAAGGGCAAGGAGGATCTCGGGCAGGGACTGTCCGCGGTGTTCCAGCTCGAGAACGGCTTCAACGTGATGACGGGCACGGCCGCGCAGAACGGCCGCGAGTTCGGGCGCATGGCGTACGTCGGCCTGGCCGACCGCACCTACGGCTCGCTGACGTTCGGTCGCCAGTACGACGCGATCCACGACTACATCGGGCCCGTGATCATCGCGAGCAACGGCGTGAACATCGGCGACAACGACAACGGTTACAACGACATCCGCGTGCAGCACTCGGTGAAGTACGTGAGCCCCGTCTACTACGGGCTGAAGTTCACCGCGCTGTACGGCTTCAGCAATGCGACCGGTTTCGCGAACAACAGCGCGTACAGCTTCGGGCTCGGCTATGAGCGTGGCCCGCTGCGCTGGAGCGCGGTCTATGCGCAGTACAACCATCCTTACAGCGCGACGAACCAGGACGGCGCGATCGCGAACGACTACGCGTCGCCGCTGCTGATCTTCAGCAAGAGCGCGATGACGCCGGCCGCGTATGCGAGCCGGCAGCGGATCGCGGGCACGGGCGGCTTCTACACGATCGGCCGCGCGCAGTTCGCCGCGATGTTCACCGACGTGCGCTACGATTACCTCGACAATTCGCATCTGCACCTGCAGAACCTGGGCGTGAACGTCGTCTACACGATGACGCCGCAGCTCTTTCTCGGCGCGGCGTATGCATTCACGAACGGCAAGTACGACGTGATCGACAAGCGTCCGAAATGGCATCAGGTGAACCTGCAGGCCGATTACTTCCTGTCCAAACGCACCGACGTCGCGCTGACGGTGATCGCGCAGCAGGCGGCCGGCGACGCGGATCATGCGCAGATCTTCGCGTATGCGCGTTCGACCGGCACGCGCCAGATGATGGCGACGCTCGGCGTCCGGCATGTCTTCTGAGCACCGACCATGACCCATCCGATCGCATCCCGCCGCACCTTCCTGAAACTGTCGGCCGCGCTGGCCGGCACCGCGCTGCTGCCCGAAACGGGCGCGTTCGCGGCCGGCGGCGACGCCGCGCGCCGCACGGTGATCATCGATACCGATCCGGGGCAGGACGACGCCATCGCGATCCTGTTCGCGCTCGGCGCGCAGGACCGGCTCGACGTGCGCGCGCTGACGGCCGTGGCGGGCAACGTGCCGCTCGACCTCACCGAACGCAATGCGCGGATCATCCGCGACTGGGCCGGCCGCACGAAGACGCTGCCGGTGTACGCGGGCTGCCCGCGCCCGCTCGTGCGCGACCTCGTGACGGCCGCGAACGTGCATGGCAAGACGGGGCTCGAAGGCGTCGAACTGCACGCGCCGCGCGCGCCGCTCGCCGCCGGTCACGCGGTGTCGTACCTCGTCGATACGCTGAGCCGCGCGGCGCCGAACAGCGTGACGCTGTGCGCGCTCGGCCCGCTGACCAACATCGCGACCGTGCTGGTCGAGGCGCCGCAGGTTCGCGCCGCGCTGCGCGACATCGTGCTGATGGGCGGCGCGTTCTTCGAGCGCGGCAACATCACGCCGGCCGCCGAGTTCAACATCTACGTCGATCCGCAGGCGGCCGACGTCGTGTTCGGCAGCGGCGTGCCGATCGTCGTGCTGCCGCGCGACGTCGCGGTGAAGGCGCCGATCACGCCGGCGCGGGTCGCGCCGTTCCGCGCGCTCGGCAACCGCTGCGGCGCGATCGTCGCGGACATCATGGAAGCGGAACTGGCCTACAACAAGAAGCGGCGCGGGATCGACGACGCGCCGATGTACGACCCGACGGCCGTCGGCTATCTCGTCGACCCGACGCTGTTCGGCGGACGCAAGGTGAACGTGGTGGTCGAGACGGCCGGGCAGTGGACGCTCGGCGAGACGATCGTCGACTGGAACGGGCGCAGCGGCCGTGCGGCGAACGCGACGTGGATCAACGAGGTCGACGCGGACCGCTTCTACGCGACGCTCGTCGAGCGCATCGCGAAGCTGCCCTGAACGCGCGCGGCAAATGCGGCAAGCACGGCGGACGCGGCATCAAATGTGCTTCGCAATCCACTCGCGGCACGCGCGCACGTGCGGGCCGCGATCGTCGGCGGCGAGCGAGATCAGCGAGATCGCACGTGTGACGCGCGGTTTGTCGACACGCAGCGCGACGAGTTCGGGATCGTGCAGATGCATCGTGTAGAGGCTCGGCAGCACGGCGGTCGCGAGACCGTTGCGCGCGAGCGCGTAGAGCGGCTCGGTGTATTCCATCCGGTACGTGACGTTCAGGCGCAGCTTCCCGGCGCCGCCGGTGCGATGCAGCGATTCGCTGACGCTGCCGCGCACGAACACCGCGAGTTCGCGATCGACGAGCTTCGCCCACGTGACGCTCTTCGCGCGGGCGAGCGGATCGTCGTGCCGCACGACGATCACGATCTCGTCCTCGAACAGTTGCTGGTAGCGCAGCGTGCCGTCGTCGCTATCGGGTTCGCGCACGCCGATGCCGAGATCCGCGACGCCGTCGCGCACCGCTTCGACGAGCGCGCTGTTCGGCAAATCGGTCAGCGTGAAGCGCAGCGTCGGGTGCGTGCCGCGCAGTGCGTTGAGCGCGGGCAGCAGGCGGCCCGCGACCGACGGAATGAACGCGATGCGCACGGTCTGGATGCGTTCGCCGATGAGCCGCGTCATGTCGTCGAAGGTGCCGCGCGCCTGGTTGAGCAGGCGTTCGGCGAGCGGCAGCACGGCTTCGCCCGCGGTGGTGAGCGTGAGGCGATGCGCGGTGCGGGCGAACAGGCGGCCGCCGAGCAGGAATTCGATCTGGCGGATCGACGCGGTGAGCGCGGGCTGCGTGAGCGACAGCGCCTGCGCGGCCTGCGTGAAGCTGCGTGCGTGCGCAAGGACTACGAAGTGCTGGACTTGCCGCAGCGTGAGCGCGGGCAGCAGCGACGAGCGGTCGGGCATCGGGCAATGACGGTCGGGAAGCGGTACGCGGCAGTATAAGACCGCGCCGCACGAACCGACACAGGACAATAATCGGAATCACAGGAGAACCACCATGTCAGCGACTGACACGATGCCGGCACGTGCGCCGGCCAACTGGCTCGAACGCCGCTTTGCGCTCGCCGCGCGCGGCACGAGCGTGCGCACCGAGACGATCGCGGGCGTCACGTCGTTCCTCGCGGCCGCGTACCTGCTCGTCGTGATCCCGTCGCTGCTCGCGACGGGCGGAATGGAGCGCGGCGCGGCGACCACCGCGACGATCGTCGTGTTCGTGCTGTTCACCACGCTGATGGGGCTCTACGCGAACCTGCCGTTCCTCGTCGGCCCCGGTATCGGCGGCTCGGTGATCATCGGCGTGACGCTCGCGACGACCGAGCACGTCGGCTGGCAGACGGGCCTCGGCATCGCGTGCGTGTCGGGCGTGCTGTTCTTCCTGCTGACGATCCTCGGCGCGCGCGGCGTCGTGGTGCGGCTGATTCCGGTGCAGATCAAGCTCGGGCTCGGCGCGTCGATCGGGCTGTTCGTCACGATGCTCGGGCTGCGCAATGCGGGGATGGTCGTCGCGAACGCGAAGACCAACGCGTTCGCGCTCGGCGACTTCTCGCGGCCGGGCACGCTGGTCGCGCTGATCGGCCTCGCGGTGGCGATCGTGCTGCAGGCGCGCAAGGTGCCCGGCGCGATCCTGATCGCGATCCTCGTCGCGGCCGCGGCCGGCGTGCCGCTCGGCGTCACGCACCTGCCGGCGTCGTTCGTGTCGCTGCCGCACAGCATCGCGCCGATCGCGTTCAAGCTCGATATCGGCAGCGCGTTGAGCCTGGCCGCCGCGCCGTACCTGTTCGCGTTCTTCGCGGCGGAATTCTTCTCGACGCTCGGCACCGCGCTCGCGGTCGGCGCGAAGGCGAACCTGCTCGACGAACAGGGCAACCTGCCGGACATCAACCGGCCGTTCCTCGTCGATTCGCTCGCCGCGACGCTCGGGCCCGTGTTCGGCATTCCGGCGCTGACCGCGCTGATCGAATCGGCGGCGGGCGTCGAAGCCGGCGGCCGCAGCGGGTTGTCGTCGCTGGCTGCCGCCGTGCTGTTCGCCGCGATGCTGCTGTTCGTGCCGGTCGCGCTCGCGATCCCGAAGGAGGCGACCGCGCCGGCGCTGATCCTGATCGGGCTGTCGATGTTCGCGACGATCCGCCATACGCATTTCGACGACTTCACCGATGCGCTGCCCGTGATGTCGATGGTGCTGCTCACGCTGATGTCGAACAGCTTCGGCACCGGCATTGCCGGCGGGCTGCTGTGCTACGTGCTCGTCAAGCTGCTGGCCGGCCGCTGGCGCGACGTGTCGTGGGGGCTCGTCGTGCTCGCGATTCCGCTCGGCTATTACTTCTGGACCGTCGTGAAGCCGCACTGAGAGACGGCTTCGCCACGCATCGCACTACCGAAAAAGAGACTGAGATGAAGGGAACACCAGGCAACGTCCCGGCCGCGCGCACGGGCATCGACATCACGCCGGCCCATCGGGCCTTCTTCCACGCGCTGCCGAAGGTCGAGCTGCACTGCCATCTGCTCGGCGCGGTGCGGCACGACACGTTCGTCGCGCTGGCCGAACGCAGCGGCGCACCGATCGAGCGGACGGAGATCGACGCGTTCTACGCGCGCGGCGAGAAGCCGGTCGGCGTGCTGCACGTGCTGCGTGCGCTCGACAAGTATCTGCTGACGCAACCCGACGACCTGCGCCGAATCGCATACGAGTATCTGGAAGACGCGGCCGCGCACAACGTGCGGCATGCGGAATTCTTCTGGAATCCGACGGGAACGGTGCGCGTGTCGGGCATCGCGTATGCGGACGCGCAGGCCGCGATCGTGACGGCGATCCGCGATGCCGCGCGCGATTTCGGGATCGGCGCGCGCCTGATTCCGAGCATCGATCGCGAGCAGGACCCCGACGAAGCGGTTGAGATCGTCGAGTGGATGAAGGCGAATCGGGCGGACGAAGTCGCGGGGCTCGGCATCGACTATCGCGAGAACGACCGGCCGCCCGAACTGTTCTGGAAGGCGTACCGCAATGCACGCGCGGCCGGCTTTCGCACGACCGCGCATGCGGGCGAGTTCGGGATGCCGTGGCGCAACGTCGAGACGGCCGTCGATCTGTTGCAGGTCGACCGCGTCGATCACGGCTATACGGTCGTCGACAACCCCGAGCTGTGCGCGCGCTACGCGGAGCGCGGGATCGTGTTTACCGTCGTGCCGACGAATTCGTACTACCTGCGCACGCTGCCGCCGGAGCAATGGGCCGAGCTGCATCCGATGCGCAAGATGCCGGGCCTCGGGTTGAAGATTCATCCGAATACCGACGATCCGACGTTGCACAAGGTCAATCCGGCCGAGGCGTGGGAACTGATGTTCAGTCATTTCGGCTTTACCGTCGCCGACCTGAAGCAGTTCATGCTGAACGGGATCGACGGCGCGTGGGTCGACGACGCGACGAAGGCGGCGTGGCGTGCCGCGTGGGCGCCGGAGTTCGATGCGCTCGCTGCAACGCTCGCGGCGGGCTGAGCCAGACTGGCACACGCCGCTTGTGTTCGCTATATTGGCGTCCGGCAGCACCCTGTCGTGGCGCCGCCGCCGTGCGCGCCCGCGCCGGCATTCCAATAGCAATTCGAACCTGAGAGGCTCCACCGTGCGTATTCCCGCTTTCTGTCTGATGTTGTTCGTCTCGCTGTCCGCGCGAGCCGGCACCGCCTGCGATGCGTTACTCGGCGATTACGCGCCGGCCGCCGGCAAGCCCGCGACGATGCGGGTCGAGAAGGTGGGGAGCGACATCGTGCTGCGCGCGCGTGAAGCCGGTCGCTGGAGCGTCGATACGGCGCCGGTGCACGTGGCTGAACTCGATATGGACGGTCCGGAGAAGCCGCCTGCCGACGCATGCGTGCTGGAGGTGCCGGGCGGCCAGATCATCAGGATGCCGATCGGGACACCGTACCAGGTCACGTCCATCACGGGCAACGGCTTCACGACGAAGCGTTCGACCACCGGCGTCCTGCTGCTGATGACGCAAGGCTTCCAGGTCGACGGCATCGAGCTGTATCGGGTCGCGCGCAGCGGCGCTTCGCCGTCGGCGCCGTGAAGGCCGTTGCCGCGCGCGGACGGCACCGTGCTGCACCCGCCGCATTACACGCGGCTCGGCGACGCTGCGCTGTTCGACGACGATCGCGACGGCGTGCCCGTGTGGCTGTACGCGGACGGGCACGTGATGACGACGCCTCGGTAGCCCGGCGTGCAGCCACCCCGATCAGCGAAAGAACCTCAACCAGTCGAACAGGCCCGAATGCGGCTGCGCGCGCCGCCTCGGCGCCGGTGCGCTGCGCGGCCGGAAGTCGGGCGAGAACTGCACGTGCGGATCGATCGCCTGCGCGCGCAACGCCGCATCGTAGAACGACCCGACGATCGGCAGCGCGCTGTGCGCGCCCGCGCCCCAGTAGTCGCTGCGCAGCGTCACGCTGCCGTCGTCGAAGCCGACCCACGCGCCGGCCACGAGTTGCGGATGCATCAGGATGAACCAGCCGTCGGTGTTGTCCTGCGTCGTGCCGGTCTTGCCCGCGACGTCGATGCGAATCCCGTAGCGCGAGCGGATGTCCGCGCCGGTCCCGTAATCGACGACGCCGCGCATCGCGTCGACGAGCGTCTGCGCGGCGGCCTCCGGCAACGCGCGCTCCGGCGGCGCGCTGCCGAACGCGGCGAGCACCTTGCCGTCGCGATCCTCGATGCGCGTGATCGTCCGCGGTGCGACGTACACGCCGCGGTTCGCGATCGTGCCGTACGCGGACACCATCTCTTTCAGCGTGACCGGGCTCGTGCCGAGCGCGAGTGACGGCACCGCGTCGAGCGGGCTGTCGCGCACCCCCATCGCACGGGCGAGCTGCGCGACCTTCGCGGCGCCTTCGCGCTGCATGACCTGCGCGGTGATGCGGTTGCGCGACAGCGCCAGCCCGTCGCGCAGGGTCATCGGCTCGCCGGTCGGTGGTTCCGCATCGGTCGGCCGCCACACGGCGCGGCCGTCGATCGGGATCGCGACGGGGCGGTCGACGAACGTGTCGCCCGGCCGCATCCCGTCCGCGAACGCGGCGCCATAGACGAACGGCTTGAACGTCGAACCCGGCTGGCGCCGCGCCTGCGCGACGTGATCGAACGGCGCGCTGCCGAAATCGGGGCTGCCGACCCACGCGCGGATCGCGCCGTTGCGCGGATCGATCGCGACGAAGCCGGCTTGCACCTGCGTCTTGCGCTCGCACAGCGCCCGCATGAATTCGCGATTCGCGCCGAGCTGCTTCAGCGCAACCACGTCGGCGAGCCCCGTGTCGCGCGCCTGGCGATACTCGGGCGTCTGGCGCATGAAGCCGCGGAACAGGTCGTTGCGCAGCCCGCAGCCGGACGGCCCGCGCCAGGCGCCGTCGGCGATCGCCTGCAGCCGTTCGGTCTGCCGCGTCAGCGCCTGCGTGGCCATGTCCTGCAGCCGCGCATCGAGCGTCGTGCGCACGACGAGGCCGTCCGCGTAGAGATCGTAGTTGTTGCGGTCGGCCCACGCGATCAGCCACTTGCGCAGTTGCACCGCGAAATGCGGCGCGAGGCCCGGCTGCGCCGTCTGCGGTTCGAAATCGACGCGCAGCGGCTGGCGCTGCAGCTTCGCGAGCTGCCGCGGCGACAGCATGCCCATCTGCGCCATCCGGCCGAGCACGATGTTGCGCCGCTGGACCGCGCGTTCCGGGTTCAGCACCGGGTTGTAATAGCTGTTGCCCTTCAGCATCCCGACGAGCGTCGCGCTCTCCGCGATGTCGAGCTGATTCGCCGACTTGCCGAAGTAGGTGCGTGCGGCCATTTCGACGCCGTACGCGTTGTACAGGAACGGCACGGTATTCAGATAGGTTTCGAGGATCTCGTCCTTGCTGTACACCGCTTCGATCTTGAACGCGGTGATCAGCTCCTTCACCTTGCGCGTGAGCGTCGGCGCGCGGCCGATTTCGTCCGGATACAGGTTGCGCGCGAGCTGTTGCGTGATCGTCGAGCCGCCCTGGCGGCTGCCCGAGAACGTATGCAGGCCGGCCGCGAGCGTGCGGCGCAAGTCGATGCCGTGATGTGAATAGAAGCGGTGATCCTCGGTCGCGATCAGCGCGTCGACCATGTGCGGCGAGATCTGCCTGAGCGGCACCCATTCGCGGTTCACGGGCCGGAACTCGGCGATCAGCTGGCCGTCGGCCGACAGCACGCGCGCGGGGCGGTCGATGCGCGCCTTGCGGATGTCGCCGATGCTCGGCGTGAACGGAACGAACGCGAGCAGGACCAGCAGGCCCAGCACCGGGATCGCGGCGAACGTCAGCGCCACGCCGCGCCGGGTCGGATGGCGCAGGCGATGCAGCGCGCCGGCGCCCAGCGCACCGAGGCGCGTGCGGCAGGCGGCGGCGAATGGCGCGACACGGGCGCGGCAACGGAGCCACGCGTCTCGGAGCAACGGCACGAAGCGATTCAAGGCGGCAGGGGCGCGGAAGGAAGACGCGCGATCCTAGCAAACGGAACCCGCGCGCCGGCGGCCGAAACGGCCGTTTGCTTGCAGGATTTACAGACGATTACGTTTGTTGCCCGCCGACAACCTTTTACCGCCCGCGGGGCCGCGATTCCACCGACGAAACCACGTCCGCGAGCCGTTGCGCGGCCGCTTCCATCTGCGCGCGGCCGAATCCGCCGAAGCCGAGCACCAGCCCGGGGCGCGCAGTGTCGGGCGCGAACATCGGCGACACCGCGCGCACCGCGACACCGGCCCGGGCGGCGCGCGCGACCACGTCGAGATCGTCGATGCCGGCCGCGAGCCACAGCACGACGTGCATTCCCTGGTCGCCCGGCTGCACCCACGCGCGCTCGCGCGGCAGTCGCGCGCCGAGCGTGTCGATCAGCAGCGCGCGCTGTTCCGCATAGACGCCGCGCACGCGGCGGATGTGGCGGTCGAGATGGCCGTCGGCGATGAACGCGGCGAGTACGTGTTGATCGGCGGTCGGCGCGTGGCGGTCCATCAGTACGCGCGCGCCGCAGAACGCCGGCACGAGATCGTCGGGCGCGATCACGTAGCCGAGCCGCAGCGATGGAAACAGGATCTTGCTGAAGGTGCCGAGATAGATCACGCGATCGGGCGCGAGGCCTTGCAGCGACGGGAACGGATACCCTTCGTAGCGCAATTCGCTGTCGTAGTCGTCCTCGACGACCCATGCGCGGTGCGTGCGCGCCCATGCGAGCAGCGCATTGCGGCGCGCCATGCTCAACGGCATGCCGAGCGGGTACTGGTGCGACGGCGTGACGAACGCGGCGCGCGCATCGGGTGCGAGCCGGATGCCGGCGTCGACGTCGAGGCCGTCGGCGTCGACCGGCACGCGCACCATCGCGTCGCGCCGCCCGGTGCTTTCGAGCAGCGCGGTGATGCCGCGGTAGGCCGGATTCTCGACCCACGCGCGGTCGGTGTCGCCGAGCAGCACCTGGCTCGCGAGATGCAGCCCCTGCTGCGTGCCGCTCGTGATCACGACCTGGCCGGCATCGCAGCGCACCGAGCGCGACCGGCGCACGTAGTCGGCGATCGCTTCGCGCAGCGGCAGCGCGCCTTGCGGATCGGCATAGCCGGACGGCGCGCCGGCGCCGCGGGCGCGCAGGCGATTGCCGAGCCGGCGCCAGATGTCGTCGGGCGCGGTGAGGCCGAGCGGCACCGAGATCGCGAACGGCATCGCCGGCAGCGGGTTGAATTCGTTGGCAAGCCGCGCGAAGGCGGCGGCGGGTTCGGGCAGGGCGTCGCGTACCGGGCGTTGATGGCGGGTGGGTGGTTCGGGTTCGTCGACGGGTGGCGGCTCCGCGAGCGCGTGCGCGACCCGCGTGCCCGCACCGCCGCGCGATTCGAGAAAACCTTCGGCGATGAGCTGTGCATACGCGTCGACGACGGTGCCGCGCGCCACCTGCAGCGACGCCGCCAGCAGCCGCGTGGACGGCAGCGTGTCGCCGGGCCGGACGTCGCCGCGGCGCACCGCATCGCGCAGCGCCTGCGCGAGCTGGCGGCTCAGGTCTCCGGCCGCGCGATCGAGCGCGCCGAGCGACGGGATTTCGACGATCCGGGCCGTTCTTGCCATGATTCTGGTCTGCTGAAATTGTTTCAAACCGGCTCTACAGGATAAACCAGTTTAAGGCCACAATCGACGCATGACGGGCCTGCGCCCGCGCCCCTTTCCCACCCCGTACGACCGTGGAGCCGACATGTACATCCCCGCCGATTACAACGAACCCAATCCGGACGCGCTGCGCGAGCTGATCGTGCAGCACCCGTTCGGCAGCCTGATCACGCACGGCAAGAGCGGGCTCGATGCGATCCACCTCCCGTTCGCGCTGATGCCGGGCGATGGCGGGCTCGGCGAACTGCATGCACACGTCGCCCGCGCGAATCCGGTCTGGCAGGACGTCGCGGACGGCGACGAGGTGCTCGTGATCTTCCGTGCGGGTGACGCGTACATCTCGCCGACCTGGTATCCGAGCAAGCAGGCGACGCACCGGGAGGTGCCGACCTGGAACTACCGGGTCGTGCATGCGCACGGCCGCATCACGGTGCGCGACGACGAGAAGTTCGTGCGAGGCGTGGTTGCGCGGCTGACGCGCACGCACGAAGCGTCGCAGCCGGTGCCGTGGAAGATGGGCGACGCGCCGCAGGACTACATGGACGCGATGCTGCAAGCGATCGTCGGGCTGCAGATCGAGATCACGCAGCTCGTCGGCAAGCGCAAGCTCGGGCAGAACAAGCCCGCGGCCGATATTCGCGGCGCGGGCGAAGCGCTGGTCGCGGACGGCCAGCTCGCGATCGGCGAGGCGATGCTGGCGGAGGCCGACGCGAAGCGCGGATGAGCGCATGACTGCCGCGCGCGGGCGCGTGGCGAGCCCGCGCGCGGCCCCGGTCACGGCGTGCGCGTCGCACCCTTCGTCCCGTCCCCCGCCTGCGCGAGCGCGCCGCGAATCGCGGCTTCCGTCTTGTCGTACCCGCCTTCGCCATAACGCGTATAGACGATCTTGCCGTTCGCATCGATCAGGTACAGCGCGGGCCAGTACTGGTTGCCGTATGCGCGCCACGTGTCGTAGCGGTTGTCCTGCGCGACCGGATACCGGATGTCGAAGCGCCTGATCGCATCGGCCACGTTCTTCGCGTCGCGTTCGAACGGATATTCCGGCGTATGCACGCCGACCACGACGAGCCCCTGGTCGCGATACTTCCGATACCAGTCGTTCACGTACGGGATCGTATGAATGCAGTTGATGCACGAATACGTCCAGAAATCGACGAGCACGACCTTGCCGCGCAACTGGTCGAGCGTCAGCGGCGCGCTGTTGTGCCAGCGGTCGATGCCGGTGAAACCGGGCGCCGCCATGCCGGCCGGCGCTGCCTGCACGCCCGCGTCGTCGCGGGTGCCGGCGAAGGCGGCGAGCCCGGCCGTGGCGGCGAGGGCGATGACGAGGGCGGCGGTCTTGAAGCGGGGCAGCATGGCGTTCTCCTGATCTTTGGGGCCGCGGCGGGAGGGCGGCGGCCGGACGGGTTTCGACAGGCCCCATTAGGCGGCGCCGACGTATCCGCGATGTGTCCGGCCAGCCGCGCGTATGCAATGTTGTGTGTCGTCGCGGCGCCGCGATACATTGCGATACAAACGCGTGCCCGCCGTGCGGTATAAAAGCGGACATCGCCCCGCCCGAACCCCGACACCGATACCGGCAACGACTCATGGACAAGCTCGACCACGTGCTGATCGTCGACGACGATCGCGCGATCCGCGAACTGATCGCGGACTACCTGGAGAAGAACGGCATGCGCGTGTCGCTGGCCGCGAACGGCCGCGAGATGCGCAACGCGCTGGACGACGGCGCGCCCGACCTGATCGTGCTCGACCTGATGCTGCCCGGCGAGGATGGCCTGACGCTGTGCCGCGACCTGCGCGCCGGCAAGTTCCGCACGGTACCGGTGCTGATGCTGACCGCACGCGGCGAGGAAACCGACCGCATCATTGGTCTCGAGATGGGCGCCGACGACTACCTGGCCAAGCCGTTCGCGGTGCGTGAGCTGCTGGCGCGGATTCGCTCGGTGCTGCGCCGCGCGCGCATGCTGCCGCCCGGCATGCAGGTCACGGAAACGGCCGCGCTGCTCGCGTTCGGTGAATGGCAGCTCGACACGACCGGGCGCCATCTGCTCGACGCCGAAGGCACGCTGGTCGCGCTGAGCGGCGCCGAATACCGGCTGCTGCGCGTGTTCCTCGACAACCCGCAGCGCGTGCTGACGCGCGACCAGTTGCTCAACCTCACGCAAGGGCGCCAGTCCGACCCGTTCGACCGCTCGATCGACTTGCTGGTGAGCCGGCTGCGCCAGCGGCTGCGCGACGGCGCGCGCGAGCCGCGCTACATCAAGACGCTGCGCAACGAGGGCTACGTGTTCTCGTCGGCCGTGACCGCCGTCGACGGTACGCCATGAGCGCGCGCACGCTGTGGCGCTGGCCGCGTTCGCTGTTCGCGCGGCTCGCGCTGATCCTATGCGTGGGCCTGGCGCTCGCGCAGACGCTGTCGTTCTGGCTCACCGTGACCGAGCGCGACCAGGCGACCACGAACCTGATGATGGGCTACATCGAGCGCGAGGTCGCGAGCTCGGTCGCGTTGCTCGACCATCTGCCGCCCGCCGAGCGCACCGCGTGGCTGCCGCGCCTCGCACGGCGCAGCTATGCATTCATCCTCGGGCCCGGCGAAACCGGCACGCCGCCGGAGGCGCGGCTGTCGGCGCGCGTCGAGCGCTCGATCTCGGACGGCATCGGCGGCGACTATCCGCTGACCGCGAATTCGATCCCCGGCGACCGCGAACATCTGCAGGTGCATCTGCGGCTGACCGACGGCTCGCCGCTGACGATCGACATTCATCCGATGTCGACGGTGCCGCTGTCGGGCTGGCTGCCGGCCGTGCTCGTGGTGCAGCTCGCGGTGCTGGCCGCGTGCTGCTGGCTCGCGGTGCGGCTCGCGACGCGGCCGCTCAAGCAGCTCGCGCAGGCCGCCGACGCACTCGGCCCCGACCTGAAGGGCGAGCGGCTGAGCGAAGACGGGCCGTCGGAAGTCGCGCGCGCGGCACGGGCCTTCAACGCGATGCAGGACCGCATCGCGCAGTACATGGCCGAGCGCATGCAGATCCTCGCGTCGATCTCGCACGATCTGCAGACGCCGATCACGCGGATGCGGCTGCGCGTCGACGTGATGGACGACGACACGCAGGGCGCGAAGCTGCGCCAGGACCTGCTGGAGATGGAGCATCTGGTGAAGGAGGGCGTCGCGTACGCGCGGACGCTGCACGGCACCGAGGAAGCCGCACGCCGCATCGACGTCGACGCGCTGCTCGACAGCATCGTGTGCGACTACACGGATGCGGGGCAGGACGTCGCGCTGCACAGCCGCGCGCAGCTCGCGCTCGTCACGCGGCCGAAGGCGCTGCGCCGCATCGTCGGCAACCTGGTCGACAACGCGCTGAAGTTCGCGGGCGCGGCCGAGATCGACGTGCGGGCGGCGCCGGACGGTGGCGCGGTGATCGCGGTGCTCGACCGCGGGCCCGGCATTCCGGACGACCAGCTCGACGCGGTGTTCGAGCCGTTCCGGCGCGTGGAGACGTCGCGCAATCGCGATACCGGCGGCACGGGGCTCGGCCTCGCGATCGCGCGGCAACTGGCGCTGGCGATGGGCGGCACGCTCACGCTGAGCAACCGGCCCGACGGCGGCGGGCTCGAAGCGACGTTGACGCTGAGGAACGCGGGCTGATGCGACGCCGCGCGCGAGCGTCGCCGTGTCGGGCGCGTGCTGGGGCGTACGACGGGAGCGATGTCACGCGCGGTGCAGATGCTGGTCGACGAGCGGCGCGAGCGCTTGCGCATGCACGGCCGCGAGATCGTGCCGGCCGCCCGGTACGACGTGCAACCGCGCATCGGGCAGCCGTTCGAGCAGACGCCGGCCGGCCGCGACCGGGCTGATCGGATCGTCGTCGCCCCACAGCAGCAGCGTCGGCTGCGCGATACGGCCGATGTCCTGAGACAGGTCCGCACGCAACGTCATGAACCAGTCCGGCAACCGCGGGTTCGCCTCGGCGAAACCGGCGCGCCAGTCCTGCGCGCCGAGTCCGGCCATGTCGAGGCCGCCGGACGTGACCGTCAGCACGAGATGCGTGACGAGATCCGGCTTGTCGAGCGCCGCGCGCATCGCGATTACGCCGCCCATCGATTGCGCGATCACGGCGGTCGGCCGGTCGACGCTTGCGAGCACATGACGCACGAGACCGTCGAAATCGTCGACGGCTGGATCGCGCGGCGTGTCACCGAAGCCCGGATACGCGACGATCCGCCGCTCGGCCGGATGCGTGAGCCTGCCGGCCAGCGGTTGCCAGAATGCGGTGCTGCCCGATGCGCCGGGCAGGAAGAGCAATTGCGATGGAGCGGGCATGGCGTGTTGGTGTTCCGGTAGTCGAAGCGAAGCGGGACGACGAGCGGCGCGAGCGCGTCAGCAGCGGCCGGTGCGCAGCGCGACGGTCCAGTCGTCGCGCCCACGCGCGGCCGCGGTGGCGGCGGCCGTGTGCCAGTCGTATTCGACCGCATGGAATTCGACGTTCCAGCCGGCCGCCGTGCGCGACACCATCGCGTAGCGCGCGTGCGGCGAGCCCGTCTCGATCCGGTGCGGATGCGGCAGGTCGTCTTCATATGCCTGCAGCCCGACGCTGCCCGGATTGACGATCAGCCTGCCGTCGTCGAGCCGTGCTGCACGCGGCACGTGCGTGTGGCCGCACAGGATCAGCGACGCCGCCGTGTCGCCCGCGCGCTGCGCGACTTCATCGGGCGTGGCTGCGCGGCAGCCGTCGGGCGTGACCGTTTCGAGGAAATAGACGAGATCGCTGTCCGGCGTGCCGTGCACCATCAGCACGTCGCCGTCGAGCGTCAGACGTTCGGGCAGCGCGGCGAGCCAGTCGAACTGGTCGGCGCGCAGCGTGTCGTGCGCCCAGCGATCCGACAGCCGCATCGCGTCGCGCTCGCCGGTGAGCAACTGCCGTTCGTGATTGCCCTTGACGGTCGGCAGGTCGAGCGCGATCAGGCGGTCGGCCGTTTCGGTCGGATGGAGCGCGCCGGACACGATGTCGCCGAGATTGACGATCACGTCGGCGCCGCGGCGGCGGACGTCGTCGAGCACCGCGTCGAGCGCGGCGAGGTTGCCGTGGATGTCGGACAGCGCGGCGATTTTCATGGCGGCAAGTCGATGTGGGGAATGGCGATTGTCGCCAATTCGGCGCGGGCCGTGCAATCGGGTCGTGCAATCGCTTCACGGCATCGGCACGCGATGCCGCGGCGGGCACGTCAGTCGGTCGCGAGGCGTGCGTACATCGCGAAATCGCCCGGCGTGCCGCGCACCATCTTGTAGGCGCGCAGCAACCCTTCGTAGCGGTAGCCGCACTTCTGCAGCACGCGCGCGGAGCCTGCGTTGCTGGTCAGCACGACCGCCTGCATGCGCATGAAGCCGCCGTGCGTGAACGCCCACGCGGTGACGGCTTCGCATACCGCGCTCGCGATGCCGCGCCCCCAGTGCGACGGCGCGAGGTCGTACGCAATTTCCGCCGAGCGGTTCACGGTCGACACCGTATGCAGCCCGATCGTCCCGGCGAGCGCGCCCGACGCGGTGTCGACGATCGCGAGACGCCGGATCGAATCCGGATCGGTCGATTCGATGTTGTCGAACAGCGGCAGCAGATCGTCGGGCGAGCGCAGGTTCCAGCTCGTGTGGCGAACGGCGTCGGGATTCGACAGGTACGCGTACCACACGTCGAGGTCCGCGCGTTCGAGTTGCCTGAGCGACAGCCCGGGGTAACCGGCGCGCGGCGGCGTGGCGATTTTCATCGAGCCCGGCGCCTATGCGGCATGGCGCCGGTACAGCGCCAGCGAACCGGCGAGTGCGAGCAGCATCGCGCCGCACGTGCGTTCGAGCCACAGCGCGCCCGCGCGTTTCAACAGCCGCACCGCGCGTGCGCCGAGCAGCGCGTAGCCGAACATCACGACGCCGTCGAGCAGCGCGAACGTGACCGCGAGCGCGACGTACTGCGGCGCGAGCGGCGCGGATGGATCGAGGAACTGCGGCAGGAACGCGGAGAAGAACAGATAACCCTTCGGGTTCGTCACCGCGGTCAGGAAGCTTTTCGCGAAGATCGACGCGTTGCGCTCGGTTGCCGTGCCGTGTTGCGCGGCCGCGACGTCGAGCGCTCCCTTCGACGTCAGCAGCCGGATGCCGACATAGGCGAGGTAGGCGGCGCCGAGCCACTTCACGACCGAGAACCAGAACGCCGACGCCATCAGCAGCGCGCCGAGCCCGAGCGCGACCGCGACGATCAGCACGAAGTCGGACAGCATCGCGCCCGCGAAACCGTAGGCCGCGCGGCGCACGCCGTAGCGCGAGCCGTTGGTCAGCGCGAGCAGCACGGTCGGGCCGGGTGTCGCGATGCCGACGAATGCGACGGCGGCGAAGATCAGCAGGGTCGTTTCATGCATGTTTGAACTCCCGATGGAGGGCGCGCGTTCGATTATCGGGGGCGTCGGCCCTCGCTGTACAGGCGCGGCAGTGAGCGGCGACGGCCACGCCCGAACTATCTCAATTTCGACAAGAAACTGTTGTCATTATTCCGCTTTGGAACGAAACCGGTTCCAACTACCATACCGGCCGCAGCGGGCATGCCCGCCGCGTCGTCGCGCGTGGACGTCGCCGGTCTCGCACCGCCGGCGGATGTCGGCGCCCGCGCGCACCACTCGCAAACAGCCAGCCAGAACAACGGGCTCACCGCCCGGAGACATACAACATGAACAAGCAACTGATCGCAGCGCCGCTGCTGCTCTCGCTCGCGGGTATCGCCGCCGCGCAAAGCTCCGTCACGCTGTACGGCATCGTCGACGCGGGCGTGACCTATCGCAGCAACGAGCGGGTCGGCTCGGCGGGCGCGTACACCGGGCACTCGAGCGTCGGCCTCACGACCGGCAACCTGTCCGGCAGCCGCTGGGGCATCAAGGGTTCCGAGGATCTCGGCGGCGGGATGCGCGCGCTGTTCGTCCTCGAGAACGGCTTCGACATCTCCAACGGTACGTCCGGCCAGGGCGGCCGCCAGTTCGGCCGGCAGGCGTTCGTCGGGCTCGGCAGCAACCGCTACGGCACGATCACGCTCGGTCGCCAGTACACGTCGCTCGACGATTTCGTGAGCCCGGTGGGCCCATCGTCGTTCATCGGCGGCTTCGGCGCGCACCCGGGCGACATCGACGATCTCGACCAGACCGCGCGCGTCGACAGCTCGATCAAATATACGAGCGCGAACTACTCGGGCTTCACGTTCGGCGCGCTGTACGGCTTCGGCGGCCAGCCGGGCAGCATGAAGCAGCGCAACACGTGGAGCGTCGGCGCCGCGTATGCGGCGGGGCCGCTGCGCGTGGGTGTCGGCTACGAGCGCTCGGACAACAGCAAGACGGGCGCGACCGATCCGACGGCGGGCAAGTGGCAGAGCACCGATGACGGCCTGTTCAATTCGTCGATCAACGAAGGCTATGCGAGCGCGCAGTCGCAACAGGTGATCGCGACGGGCGCGACGTACGACTTCGGGCCGGCCGTCGTCGGCGTGAACTACAGCAACGTGCAATACCGCAGCGGCGCGCAATCGCTGTTTTCCGGCCATGCGACGTTCAACGTCGCCGGCGTGTTCACGCGCTGGAACGTGCAGCCGCAGACGCAGCTGTTCGCCGGCTACAGCTACACGCGCGGCAGCGACGTCGACGGCATCGACAACCGCGCGCAGTATCACAACGTCACGCTCGGCGCGGTGTACGACCTGTCGAAGCGCACCAGCGTGTACCTGCTCGGCGCGTACCAGCATGCGTCCGGCACGACGCTCGACGCGCTCGGCCGGCCGGTGGCCGCGACCGCGTCGGTGTCCGACAAGGCGAACGGTCACTCGTCCGATTCGCGCTCGCAGGCGATCGTGAGCCTCGGGCTGCGCCAGAAGTTCTGACGCGGCGGTCGTTGCGCGTGCAACGGGGCCCGCGGCCGATGCGGGTCACGTTGCATGCATGCTTCTATACTGTCGCCTCGCTTTTCGAGGAGACGACATGACCCGAACGCTTTCCGCGCGCTGCCTGTGCGGCGCCGTGACCGTCACGCTGCGCGGCGAGCCTGCCGCGCGTGCGAACTGTCATTGCGCGACCTGCCGCGATTTCTACGGCACGCCGATGCTGTCCGCGACCGCATGGCCGCCGGAGCAGGTGACGATCGACGGCGGCCACGCGACGTTTCCGCATCCGTCGAAGTCGATGGCGCGTACGTGGTGCGCAGCGTGCGGCGAGATCGTGTTCGGGACGAACCGGCTCGGCATGCGCGTCGTGCCGAACAGCCTGACCGCGCGGGCGCACGGCGGGCCATTGCCCGGCGACCTGCAGCCGACGATGCACCTGTTCTACCGGCAACGCGTGCTCGACGTCGTCGATGCGCTGCCGAAATACGTCGACGGCTGGGACGGCCCGACGCTCGATCCGGCGAACTGAACGATCGCCGCCGCGTGCCGGTACGGCCGGCGCGCGGCTTTCCCCGCTGCATTCCGCTTTCCTTCCTGTTTTCCCTTCCTGCACGAAATCGCAAGCGCCGGGCTCGCCGGATAATATTTTTCCCCTTTCATTTTAATTTCTATTTGTAATAATCAAAACGATCGCCGGGGAATGAAAAAGCAATGCGCTCATATCAGAAAAAATGACGCATTGGCATTGGATGACCCGGAAGAAAATGCCGGGGAATGCGCCGCGACCGCGTGGCTGGCAGGCCGTCGTGGCGCGGGTTCGCAGATTTTTCGATCATTGACGAAAAAGCGCCGGACGGCAAAAGGCGTGCAGTGAATAATTCGGGGTAACGGCGAATGCGCATTTGCCTGAATCACCAATATTTCATGCGCCGCGATTTACAGTGTCGACCATGGTTCGTCTGGGAGCATTATTCATGTCAATGAAACAAATCCGCGCGGTGTTGCTGGGAATGTGCATGGCGATGCTGGCGCCGGCGAGCCACGCGCAGGCGCAATACTCGACCGACTGGCTCGCGAACACCTACGGCACGCTCGCCTCGCACGTCGGCAACGGCGCGCGCTCGATGTGGGTCGCGCCCGAAGGCGTGATCTACACGGCGTCGCGCTGGGACGAGAACGCGGGCGGCGTCGCGATCTACCAGAACGGCCAGCCGCTCGGCACGATCGGCATCCACGACGAATTCCAGGGCGGCGCGATCACCGGCAATTCGACGTCGCTGTTCGTCGCGCTCGGCTACAACCGCACGTTCGGCAGCGGCTCGGTGGGCCGCTACAACCGCAGCACCAACCAGCGCGACCTGCGCATTCCGGTCAGCACGTGGACGGGCATCCAGTATGCGGACGTCATCACGGGCCTCGCGACGGGCGGCAACCTGCTGTACGTGAGCGACTTCTACGGCAACCGCGTGCGCGTCTATACGACCGATGGCGTGTGGCAGCGCGACATCGGCGTCACGGGGCCCGGCGCGCTGGCGCTCGATGCGGCCGGCAACCTGTGGGTCGCGCGCAAGAGCGCGGGCGTCGTCGCGCAGTTCAGTCCGACCGGGACGGCGATGAACACGCTGCAGATGGCGGCCGGCGCGCGGCCGGCGTCGCTGTACTTCGATGCGTCGATGGGCCGCCTGATGGTGGGCGACGAAGGGCCCGACATGAACATCAAGGTGTACGGCGGGCTGCCCGGGCTGCCGGTGCAGGTCGGCACGTTCGGCGTGCAGGGCGGCTATCTCGACACGACGACGGGCATCAAGGGGCAGGTCGGCGACAAGCGCTTCACGCGCGTCGCGGCGCTCGGCAAGGATGCGGCCGGCAACCTGTACGTGCTGAACAACGCCTGGGGCGGCGGCTGGGATCTCGGCCGCAACGGCAGCACCGATCTGCATTCGTACAGCCCGATCGGCACGCTGCAATGGAAGCTGCAGGCGCTGAACTTCGAGGGGATCGCCGCGCCCGATCCCGCGACGGACGGCACGTTGTTCTTCAGCGGCAACAACGTGTATACGGGCACCGCGGGCGGCACGTTCGTCGCGAACACGGTCGATCCGTTCACCTATCCGAAGGACCCGCGCCTCGACATGAACGACTATCAGCGTGGCCAGCACTTCGGCCAGCTCGTGACGGTCGGCGGCAACCGGATCCTCGTTGCGTCGGGCCAGAACCCCGGCAACTTCAACTTCTATTACTTCAACACCGCGAGCGGCTACATCGCGATTCCGGCCGGCTCGCTGCCCGGCAAGCCGTTCAACACGACGCTGCAGGTGACGGCCGGTTTCGACATCGACGGCAACGGCGACGTGTGGGCCGGACTGAACGGCTCCAACGCGATCACGCGCTACCCGATGACGGGCTTCGACCCGACGACCGGCAAGCCGTCATGGGGCAAGCCGGTGACGACCGCCGTGCCGGGCAGCGTGGCGCCCGTGACGCGCATCATCTACCAGGCCGACAGCGACACGATGATTCTTGCGCAGGGCCTCGCGGGCAACTGGGACTGGACCGCGATGAACGGGCACATCGAGGTCTATCACGGCTGGAAGAACGGCAACACGAGCACGCCGAACCCGGTGATCAACCTGACGAGCGCGAACCCGAAATCGATCGCGGCCGCCGGTCACTACCTGTTCGTCGGCTACGTGCACACGGTGCCGAACATCGACATATTCGACCTGAACACCGGTGCGCTCGTCACGACGCTGACGAACTCGAACCCGTCGGCGATGGACGTCGGCAACGACGTCGATTCGATGTACGGCGTGCGCGCATACCTGCGCTCGACCGGCGAGTACGTGATCACGAAGGACAACTACAACGGGTCGAGCATCGTCGTGTATCGCTGGCGTCCGTGACCGCGCCGGCCGCGCGGGCCGTATCGACCGGCGCGGCCTGATCGTCAGGGCGCGCCGAGCACGCGCCCGTTCACGCTGCGCCCGTACATCGAGTCGGGTGAATCGTGGAACTTCGCGCGCGTGTCCTGCACGGAACCCGTGAAGCGCGGGTCCTGCGGGCGTTCGTGGCTGTCCATGAAGGTTGCCACGTCCCACGCTTCCTGATCGGTCAGCGTGCCGCCGAGCCCGAGCGGCATGTTGGCCTTGATGAAGCCGGCCGCGTTGCGGATGTCGCCCATCCCCGCGCCCCAGTTGAACGAGCGCGCGCCCCACAGCGCCGGGAACACCGGCTTGCCGCCGCTCGACTGGCCCTGGCCGTCCGCGCCGTGGCACAGCGCGCAGTGCTGCGTATAGACGGCCGCGCCGCGTGCGTAGTCGGCCTTCTGCGCCGGCGGTGGCAGTTTCGGGAACCCCTGGCCCGGCAGCTTCGTGCCGACCGGCGCACCCTTCGCGAGCCAGTACGAATAGGTTTCGAGCGCGACCAGGATCGGATCGCCGGCCGGCGGCGCCTTGCCGTTCATGCTGTAGCGGAAGCAGCCCTGCAGGCGCTCGGCGAACGTGTTCACGTGGCCGTTCTTGGCGCGGTACGCCGGATACAGCAGGTAAGCGGCCCACATCGGGCTCGAATCGGGTCGGCGGCCCGCATCGAGATGGCAGCTCGCGCAGGTCAGCTTGTTGCCGACGTACTTGCCCGCGAACGCGGGCGTGTGCAGGAAGATCTGCTCGCCGAGCCTGACGGTCTTGCCGAAGTCGTCGGCGGGGATCGCGGATTCGGGCGGCGGCGTGAACGGTTTCGCCGCCGGCGCGGCGGCGGCGGGCGCGGGCGGGGGTGCGGAAGCGGCGGCCGGTGCGTCCTGCGGTGTCGCCCCGAACGCGAGCGCGGGCAGCCACGCCGCACCGAGCAGCGCCGTGCGGGCGCGGCGGATCAGCGTCGTGCGATCGGTCATCGCTTGTCTCCTTGCGCGGCGCCGCCGCGTGCATAGTAGGCGGCCACCGCGTCGATGTCGGCGTCGGACAGCTTGCCGGCGATCATCGGCATCAATCCCATCGGCCCGGGCGGCCGCGTGCCGTGTTGCCAGCCGTGCAACTGGCCGGCGAGATACGCGGCCGGCTGCCCCGCGAGCGGCGGAAACGCGGTGCCGACGCCGAGGCCGCCGGGGCCGTGGCATTGCGCGCACGCGGGCAGGCCCTGCGACCAGCGCCCGCGCGTCGCGAGCCACGCGCCGGTGTTCGCCGGATCGATCGACGCGTCGTCGGGGGTGAAGACGCCGGCCGGCGCGGGCAGGCTCGCGAAGTACGCGGAGACCGCATCGCGCTCGCGCGGCGACAGCAGTTTCGAGAGCGGCTGCATGACCGGATTCTGGCGGCTGCCGTCCGCGAACGCGGCGAGCTGCGCGGACAGGTACGCGGCGTTCGCGCCCGCAAGGCGCGGGAAGCCGGCCGCCGCGTTGCCTTCGCCCTGGCTGCCGTGGCAGCCGATGCAGGCGGCGACGCCCGTCGCCGTGCCTTGTGTCGCGATCGTCTTGCCGGACGCCGCGTCGTCCGCATGCGCGTGGCCGGCCAGCAGCGCGGCCGCGGCGAGCAGCAGCGGTGCGAACCGGCGTCGCGATGGTTCTCGCCGTATAGCGACCCTGTCGTTCACGTGTCCCCTCCTTGTTGTGTATGTGGCGCGCGCGCCGTGCAGCGGCCGGACCGTCAGCTTGCGGCAGGCACGTCCTGCGCCGGCGCGAGATGCGGCGTCGGCTGGTTCGCATCATATCGGCCGAAGCCGTAGCGCCGGAAAATCCCGAACGCTTCGGGCGACCGGATGAACGCGAGCCATGCACGCGCCGCTTCCGGGTGCGGCGCGTCCTTCACCATCGCGCCTGCGTAGATCGCCGTCGTATTCTGCTCGGCCGGAATGTCGACGTGCATCAGCGGATGCCCGACCTGTTCCTGGAACGCCGCTTCGGACTGCCACAGCACCCCCGCGTCCGCGCGGCCCTGCATCAGGAACAGCGCCGTTTCCCGATGGTGGATATGCGTGAGCTCGGCCGTGCCGGCGCGCACCTTGTCGTCGTAGACGGCGCGTGCGAGCGCGTCGCCGCCGGCTTTCACGAGCGACGCGCGGATCTGCCGCGCGACGCCTTCGAAGGCCGGGTTCGGCATCGCGAGCGTCACGTCGGGCCGCGCGAGATCGCCGAGCGACGCGATGCGTTTCGGATTGCCGGCGCGCACCATGATCGTCAGCTGGTTCGTCACGTACGGCACGGCCGGGCCCGCGAGCGTGCCGTCCGCGATCAGGTCGTTGATCTTGCCGAGCCCCGCGAAATACGCGTCGGGCTTGACCGTCCACGTCATGTTGCCGACGGTGATCGTGCCGCCCGCGTGGATCTGCTTGACGAGCAGGCCGGGCGGAATCGTTTCCCAGTAGATGCGGCCGCGATACTCGGGATGGTCTGCCTCGAACTTCGCGACGAGCGGTGCCATCGCGAAGAAGTAATTGCCGCCGACGTACAGCACGAGCTTCGGCGCGGTGAGGTCGCCGTGGAAATCGGCGAGCACGTCGACTTGCGGCACCGTGAATTCGAGGCCGCGATGGATCGCGTCGTTGTTGCGGCCGTCCTGCCACGGCGGAAAGAGGCGTGCATCGGTGTCGGCGGGGGCGGCGAGCGCAAGCGCCGAGGCGCAGCACAGCCACGCGGCCAGCACGGCGCGCGGCGTGCGCGGGCGGCGGCGCGCCGTGGACGATTGCCGGGGCGGTTTCATCCGGATCGAGGTCATCGCGGTGCTCATTTCGCGTACGTGAAACCGGCCTGCTGCAACTCGGGCAGCGTGCCGACCGCGCCCGGCGTGACGATCGCGGACGGAATCACGTGGTTGGTCAGGTCGGCCGCGAGTGCGTCGAGCGGCAGCTTGTCGGGGTTCGCATTCGCGCCGTCGAGCCGTTCCGCGAGTTCCCAGATCGCGTTGTGGCACGACAGGAACACGATGCCACGCTGCTGCAACGCGGCGATGCCGTTGTCATGCGACGAGAATGCGCCGTCCGGTAGTTCGTGGTCCTGTGCGCCTTTCGCTTGCGCCGGTTTGGCGTCGAGCAGCGTGTTGGTCGGGAACGCGGCGCCGGCGAATTTCGCGAGGCCGTATTTGTCCCACGCGATCCGATCGAACAGCGCGAGATGCGCGCTGCCGTGAGTGGCCGACACGACGAGGAAATCCGGATGGCCGTACGACCAGATCTGCGCGTTCAGCGAATTGCGCATCAGGTTCAGCCACGGGCCGCCGAGCTCGGTGTTGTCCCACACCTGCTTCGGGCCGCCGCGATAGCCGATGACTTCGGTGAGCGCCGCGTGGTCCCACTGGTCGGGGCGCTCGAGGATCATCGGCACCGTCTTGAAGTCGCGCCGTCGCGGGGTTGCCGCGAGGCGGCGCGTGAGGTCGGCGAGGCGCGCGGCGCCGCCGGGCAGCAGCGTGCCGATGTCGGGCGCCGCGGCGTGCGCGGGGCGCGTCGCCGCGAGCAGGGCGGTGCCGGCCGCGAGGCCGAGTGTCTTGAGTGCGTCACGGCGCGCATGCCGGTCGGACATCGAGCTCTCCCAGATCGTTTTTGTGGGGGCGAGCTGCATCGCCGTGCCGCAGCGCTGCGTCGCCATCGCGTAGCCAGTCTAGGGGCGCGCGATCGATACCGGAAATCGCGATATCGGATGGGAGCTATTCGAGGGCCCGATGATTGACCGGGAGGCAGGCGCCGCCGCGTTGCGCGGCGACGTGAAGGCGGCAGGCGTTGCGCGACCGACGGCTGCTGCGCCGGCGTCGGCCGCGCGCGGACGTCAGAACGATACCGTCGTCGTCAGCGTGACGAGCCGCGGCTCGCCGACCGCGACGATCAGGTTGTTGTTGCTCGACGGATAGTAGGTCTTGTCGAGCAGGTTCTTCACGTTGAGCTGGAAGCGGGTCGGGAACTTGCCGATCGTCGTTTCGTACGCCGCGAACGCGTCGACGCTCACGTAGCCGGGCAGCGTGAAGCTGTTCGCGGTGTCGCCGGAGCGGGCGCCGACGAGACGCGCGCCGCCGCCGAAGCGCCAGCGCCCGGGCAGGTTCGCGATGGCCGTGTCGTACACCGCGAACAGGCTCCCCGTGTGGCGCGCGACGTTGACGAGCGGCGTGTTGCTGTCGCGATCGTTCGCGTTCGTGTACGCGTAGCTGCCGATCACGCTCAGGTGGCGCGTGATCTGCCCGGCGACGTCGAGCTCGATCCCGCGCGAGCGGGCGGTGCCGATCGTCGACGTGATGTCGTCGACCGTGACCGCGACGTTGCGCTTGTCGATCTGGTACACGGCGAGCGTGCCCGTGATCGCGGGCTTCAGGCTGAACTTCAGCCCGGCCTCGAGCACGCGGCCGTATTCCGGCGCGAGCGGCGCCGCGACGTTCGACGCGACGTTCGGCTTGAACGAGCGGCTCACGTTCGCATAGGCGGTGAGCGCCGGCGTGAGCGCATACGCAAGCCCGAACTGCGGCAGCCAGACGCTGCCGCGCGAGCGGTCGGCGAACACGAACGGCCGGCCCATCCCCGATTCCTGCTGCCAGTTCTCCCAGCGCAGCCCGCCTACCGCGGTGAGGCGGTCGGTGATCTTCGCCGAGTCCTGCACGATCGTCGAATACGCATGCACGACCGAGCGCGAATCGCTCTGCTTCGGGTTCGGCACGCCGCCCGGCGCGAGCAGCCCGTACACGGGATCGTAGAGATTGAAGCCCGTCGTGGCCTTGCCGCGGATCGTGTCGCCGCGGAAGCTGCGCTGCCGCTCGTATTCGCCGCCGACGTAGATCGCGTGCTGCATGCCCGCGAGCGTCACGTTGCCGAGCAGGCCGAGCGTCGCGATCTGGTCGGAATCGTTGCGCCCGAGGTTCGCATCCGACGAGCGCGTCAGCGCGCCGGTCCTGCTGTTGAACGCGGTGGCGCGGGTGATGAATTGATCGTAGCGGTCGCGGCCCCAGCCGTAAGTGGCGCGCACGCGCCATGCATCCGAGAAGCGGTGCTCGATGCGGGTACGCAGCGTTTCCTGGATGCCGCTGCTTTGCGACCACGCCTCCTCGTAGCGGCGATAGCGCAGCGCATCGTCCGGCCGGCCGTTCACGAGCACGGTGCCGCGGTCGAACGGCATCGTGTAGTCGACGTACTGATAGCTGACGTCGATCGACGTGTTCGCGTCGTGCCACGACAGCGCGGGCGCGATCAACGCGTTGCGTTCGCGGCCGAAGCTGCGCCAGTAGCGGCTCGTGTCGTATTCGCCGGTCAGCCGGAAGGCGAGCGTGCCGCCCGCGACCTGGCCCGGGCGGCCGAGCGGCCCCGTGAGATCGAACTGCGCGTTGCTGCCGCCGTGGCTCGTGCGCGACGCGGAGATCGAGCCGCCGAACGTGTCTTCCGGCTTGCGCGTGACGAGGTTGATCACGCCGCCCGGGTCCTGCATGCCGTACAGCAGCGAAGCCGGGCCCTTCAGCACTTCGACGCGATCGATCGTCGCGAGATAGCTGTGCAGCACCGGCGTGCGCACGCCGTCGACCAGCACCGAGCCGTCGTTGTTCGAGCCGAAGCCACGCTTGATGAATGCGTCGCGCGTGCCGCCGAGCGTGTTCGTCTGCGTGACGCCGCTGATGTTGCCGAGCACGTCGTCGAGCGAACGCGCCTGCTGGTCCTGCATCACGCTGCTGCTGACCACCGCGACCGACTGCGGAATTTCCTTCAGCGCGCGGTCGTCGCCGCCCGCGATGCTCGTCGTGCGCGGCTGATAGCCGACGGTTGGATCGACGGCGGCCGACGCGCTGACGTTGATCGCCGGGAGCGCGTGTTCGGCGGCCGACGCGGCGTCGGGTGCGGGCGCAACGGGTTCGGCGCCGGCCGCATGCGCGCCGCTCGCGACGCACAGGGTGAGCAGGGCAGGCAGGCGCGTGCGCCACGGACGTGTGGTCCGGGCACGGCAGGGCGTTCGACGGGATGGCATGAATCGATGCAGGAAGAGGAATGCTAAGGATCGTGTTGCGGGCCGCGGCATTGCGTGGCGACCAGGGTGCGCATGATATATGTAATGAGAATCATTTGCAATTGTAAAGAGGCGACCGGCCAGGCTCGGCGCTCGGTTGCCGGCGCGTCGGCCGTCTGCTACCGTAGCGGCCAAAATCAGACGCAGTGAAATTCAACGAGAGAGCCGGGGGCCGCACCATGTCATCTTCCTGTCACGTCGCGTTTCGCGCGACGCCACGCACCGCGCGCGAGCGTGCGGGCGATGAAGTGATCGCAGCCGTGTACCGCCATTCGAACGATTAAAGCAACGGAAGCGAATTCAACCGGCGTTGCGCCGGGCTTCGATGACTTCAACCACCACGCTAGACGGGAGACCACCCTTGAAGAAGATTTCCGCGCCGTTCGCGGCGGCCGCGCTCGCGGCCTGCACGCTACTGGCGGCCGTCCACCCGGCCGCTTGCGCGGCCTTGGCCGCCGAACCCGCGATCGACGCGCATTACGGCGCCGTGATCGAGGCCTACACGCAGGACATGGCCGCCGCGAAGACGAAGTACGACGGCAAGCGCCTCGCGTTCGTCGGCGCCGTGATCCGGATGGGCGGCGACCCGGGCGGCACGTACTTCGGCGCGCTGACGGCCGACGGCGAGCAGTTCGACACGCATTTCGACGTGGCCGACCAGGACGCGTTGAAGCCGAAATTTCCCGGCGGCGAGATCAAGCCGTTCGTCACGTCGGCGGCGTTCCGCTTCAGTTGCGTGAACGAAGGCTATATCGATGCGCCGGTGCTGCCGGGGTTGAAGCTGTCGCATTGCCGGCTCGCCGATTGAGTCGAGCGATGGGCGGGGGCCGGCGTGCGAGGGTCGAGCCTGCTCGGGCTGCAGCAGCAATCGCTCGATCACGCGCCGGGCGCGATCTTTTGATTGATGGCCGGGCAGGATGGGCCATCGATCGTTTCCAGTATGATGATTGGCACGCCGCGTGCGCGGATTTACAGATCGAGTACCAGCAGGTCGGTTCGCGATCGCGAGCAGCACGGCATGAACTGGTCGCCGGCTGCTTTTTCCTCGTCGGTCAGATACGCGTCGCGATGATCGGGTTCGCCTTCGAGCACGCGGGTCACGCACGTGCCGCACACGCCTTGCTCGCACGACGTCAGCACGTCGACGCCGTGCGCCGCCAGCGCCGCGATCACCGTGCATTCGGCCGGCACGTCGATCACCTTGCCGCTGCTCGCGATCCGCACCTGGAATGCGCGATCGGCGCCGGACGACACGACCGCGCCGCCGAAGAATTCGTAGTGCAGCCGCGTTTCTCCCCAGCCGCGCTCGCGTGCGGCGTTCAGCACCGCATCCATGAAGCCGCGCGGGCCGCATACGTACAGATGCGTGCCGTCGGGCGCACCCGCCAGCACGGTAGAGAGATCGAAGCGTTGCGCGGGATCGCCGTCGTCGACGTGGAAGCGGACGCGATCGCGAAACCCGGCCGCGTTGATCCGCTCGACGAAGGCCATGCGATCGGTCGAACGCGCGCAGTAATGCATGTCGAACGGGATGCCGGCCGAGCACAGCCGTTCCGCCATGCTCAGAATCGGCGTGACGCCGATCCCGCCGGCGAGCAACAGATGGTGTGGCGCATCGGACGCGAGCGGGAATTGATTGCGCGGCAGGCCGATCTGCACGGTATCGCCTTGCCGGACTTCGTCGTGAATCGCGCGCGATCCGCCGCGGCCGTCGGCCTCGCGCAGCACCGCGATCTGATAGCGATCGCGCTGCTCCGGGTGGTTGCACAGCGAGTACTGGCGCACGAGCCCGCCCGGCAGATGCACGTCGATATGCGCGCCGGCGTCGAAGCGCGGCAATGGCGAGCCGTCATCGCTGACCAGTTCGAAGCCGCAGATGTCGCGCGCTTCGTGCCACTTGCGGGCGACCCGGACCGTCAAGGTCGCGTCGCTCATGACGCCTCCCGGGCGTGCGCGACCGGAATCACGGGCCGCTGCGGGCGCGCCGCGTTTTCTTCCGCGAGCAGCCGGTCGATCACCTTGCGCGACAGCACGCCGCCGGCGTCGATGTTGAGCTTGAGGAGCGTGCGTTCGGGCCACTGCTCGAGATTGCGCTGCTGTCGCTCGAGCATCTCGAGATCCTCCGCGAAGATCTTGCCCTGGCCTTCGCGGATCTCGGCGGTCAGCGCGCGATCGTCGGGCCGGAAGTTGCGCGCCATCCCCCAGAAGTACCAGATCGACGTGTCGGTCTCGGGCGTGATGAAGTCGACCACGATCGACGACGCCTTCTTGTCCGCCGGCGCATCGTAGCCGCCGTGGCCGGCATGCGCGACGCCCACTTCGATCATCACGTGGCTCGGCGGCGTGAAGCGGCAGATCTGCCAGCGGTCGACCGGCACGTCGTCGGCGAGCCCGTTGCCGCGCAGCGCCATCCGCCAGAACGGCGGCGGCATCACGTTCTCCATGAAGCGGCTCGTGACGACTTCGTCGCCGTGGCTCGTCGTCTTCGGCGGCGCTTCGTCGATTTCCTTCTGGCCGATGCTCGACGCATGCACATAGGTCTCGTGCGTGAGGTCCATCAGGTTGTCGATCATCAGCCGGTAGTCGCAGCGGATGTGATACAGGCCGCCGCCGTGCGCCCAGGCCGGATCCTCGGCCCAGGCCAGCGCCGGCAGTTTGGCGGGATCGGCTTCGGACGCATCGCCCGGCCAGACCCACACGAAGCCGTACCGCTCGACCGCCGGGAAGCTGCGAATCGACGGAAACCCGCCGACCCGCTGGCCCGGCATGCCGGCCGTCTTGCCGTTGCAGCCCATTTCGAGCCCGTGATAGCCGCACACGAGCACGCCGTCGCGCACGAAGCCGAGCGACAGCGGCGCGCCGCGGTGCGGGCAGAAATCCTCGAGCGCGGCGACCTGGCCGTCCGTCGCGCGGTAAAGCACCATCGATTCGTTGCAGATCTTGCGGCCCAGCGGCTTGCCGTCGATCTCGTCAGGCGTGCACGCCACGTACCACGCGTTCTTGAGAAACATGTTCCTTGTCTCCTTCGGGACGGTGCCGCCGGGGATGCGGCCCGATCTTAATTCCGTGTACTGAATGAGATTCAGTGTACTCATTGAGATTGGCGGAAACAAGGCGAGCGGTATACTGGTTTTCCCGCGAAATGGCGCGAGGCAGCGCCATGCCGACGGCGCGCGCAACCGGCGCGCACCGCCTATGTCATCGACTCATTCATGGAAAAAACGACTCCCGCCGACCTGCCGGCTTTCCCGATCGACCTGTACGACGAACCCGGGCACCTGATCCGGCGCGCGCACCAGATCGCGGTCGCGATGTTCTACGAGAAGCTGGGCCGGGACGTGACGCCCGTGCAGTACGCGGTGCTGCGGATGCTGTACGAGAATCCGGGGCTCGATCAGGTGACGCTCGCGCAGCGGGTGGCGCTCGACACGTCGACCACGGCCGATCTCGCGGTGCGGCTCGAAGCGAAGGGATTGATCGTGCGCGAAGTGCTGCCGCGGCGTCAGCGGCGCCTGCTGTTGACGCCGGCGGGCGTCGAGCTGCTCACCCACTTGATTCCGTCGGTGACGGAGTTGCGGGCCGGGCTGTTCGACGGGATGGGCGACGACGATTCGCAGGAACTGATGCGCCTGTTGCGCAAGTTCGTGCATTTGAACAACGAGCAGAGCCGCGCGCCGCTGCGGGTCAGCGAGGATTCGTAGCGGCTGCGCACCGGTGCTCCGCCCGACCGCAGAGAAGCCGCGGCGGGGCAGCGGGCGTGCCGCCCACCGGCGTCACCCGCGTGACGCTTGCCCTTCCAGCCGCCGCACGGCTTCGGCCACTTCGTTCCTGAAGCGCACGAGCGCCGCCTGTTCCGGCGCCGGCGGCTGCACGGCGGCCCACAGCATGTCGATCAGCTGCGTGGCCGTCGTTTCCGTATCGAGCTTGCGGTGCCCGAGGATCGCATCCCACAGCACGTGCTCCATCGGCCCGAACACCATCGAGCGCAACAGGCTCAGCGGCAGGTCCGCGCGAACCTGCCCGGCCGCCTGGCCGCGTGCGAGCACGTCCATCAGCGGCGCCGTGTAGCGGCGCTGCAGCGCGGTGAGCTCGTCGCTCAGTGCGTGCTGTTTCGCGCGGCCTTCCGACAGCACCAGCGCGCACAGCCCCGTGCCGTTCACGAGCATCAGCCGCAGGTGGGTGCGCACGATGAACGCGAACTGCTGCTGCACCGATGCCTCCCGTGGCATCCCGTGTTCGAACGCGGCGATGATTTCGTCGTACCAGTCCGCGATCACGCGCGCGCACAGCTCGCGCTTGCCGCGGAAATAGCTGAACACCGTCGCCTCCGACACCCCCACGCGCTGCGCGATTTCGGCGGCCGTCGCATGCTCGTAACCTTTTTCGGCGAACACGTCACGGCCGGCGCGCAGGATGTCCTGCACGCGCTGCTGGGATTTGCGCCCGGCGGGTGCGCGCGGCGCATCGGCGCGGTCGGCTTTGGCGGTGGCGGTCATGGTGTCGGCGGGAGCGGCTGTCATGCTCGCATCATATCTGAGTATCACTCAAAAAACTATTGACGCCGAGCCCGGCGAAGCGCGAAACTGTGCAAAATTTCCGCTGTATTGGTCAATGAATCGGCGTATTCATTCGATTTGAGCGAAACTCAGAAATCGGTGAGTGCGACACACTTTCTGGAGACGGAGGAGACATGATCAACCTGCCCGGCGTGCAATTCATGCTCGGTGAAGACATCGAGATGCTGCGCGACGCCGTCGCGACGTTTGCGGCGAAGGAAATCACGCCGCGCGCGGCGGAGGTCGACCGCACCGACCAGTTTCCGATGGATCTGTGGAAGAAGTTCGGCGATCTCGGCGTGCTCGGCATGACCGTCTCCGAGGAATACGGCGGCGCGAACATGGGCTACACCGCGCACATGGTTGCGATGGAAGAGATCTCGCGCGCGTCGGCGTCGATCGGCCTGTCGTACGGCGCGCATTCGAACCTGTGCGTGAACCAGATCCATCGCAACGGCACCGAAGCGCAGAAGCAGAAATACCTGCCGAAGCTCGTGTCGGGCGAACACATCGGCGCGCTCGCGATGAGCGAGCCGAACGCCGGCTCCGACGTCGTCAGCATGAAGCTGCGGGCGGACAAGCGCGGCGACCGCTACGTGCTGAATGGCACGAAGATGTGGATCACCAACGGCCCCGATTGCGACACGCTGGTCGTCTACGCGAAGACCGATATCGAAGCCGGCCCGCGCGGCATCACCGCATTCATCGTCGAGAAGGGGATGAAGGGCTTCTCGGTCGCGCAGAAGCTCGACAAGCTCGGCATGCGCGGTTCGCACACGGGCGAGCTGGTGTTCCAGGACGTCGAAGTGCCGGAAGAGAACATCCTCGGCCAGCTCAACGGCGGCGTGAAGGTGCTGATGAGCGGCCTCGACTACGAGCGTGCGGTGCTGTCGGGCGGCCCGACGGGCATCATGGCCGCGTGCCTCGACGCCGTGGTGCCGTATATTCACGACCGCAAGCAGTTCGGCCAGGCGATCGGCGAATTCCAGCTGATCCAGGGCAAGGTCGCCGACATGTACACCACGTTCCAGGCGTGCCGCGCATACCTGTATGCAGTGGGCCGCCACCTCGACTCGGCGGGCAGCGACCACATTCGCCAGGTGCGCAAGGACTGCGCGGGCGTGATCCTCTACACGGCCGAGAAGGCGACGTGGATGGCCGGCGAGGCGATCCAGATCCTCGGCGGCAACGGCTACATCAACGAATATCCGGTCGGCCGCCTGTGGCGCGATGCGAAGCTGTACGAGATCGGCGCCGGCACGAGCGAGATCCGCCGGATGCTGATCGGCCGCGAGCTGTTCGCGGAAACGATGTAACGCCCCACGTCACGCGAACGGAGCCTTGTCGATGCCGATCATCGAATCGAAACTGAACCCGCGTTCGGAAGACTTCCGCGCGAATGCCGCCGCGCTCGAGGCGGTCGTCGCCGACCTGCGCGCGAAGATCGAACAGCTCGCGCAGGGCGGCGGCCAGGCCGCACGCGACAAGCACCTGTCGCGCGGCAAGCTGCTGCCGCGCGACCGCATCGCGCAACTGCTCGATCCGGGTGCGCCGTTCCTCGAGTTCTCGCAGCTCGCCGCGAACGGCATGTACAACGACGACGCGCCGGGCGCGGGCGTGATCACCGGGATCGGCCGCATCGCCGGCCGCGAATGCGTGATCGTGTGCAACGACGCGACGGTCAAGGGCGGCACCTACTACCCGATCACCGTGAAGAAGCACGTGCGCGCGCAGGAGATCGCCGCGGAAAACCGGCTGCCGTGCGTGTATCTCGTCGATTCGGGCGGCGCGAACCTGCCCAACCAGGACGACGTGTTTCCCGATCGCGATCACTTCGGGCGCATCTTCTTCAACCAGGCGACGATGTCGGCCGCGGGGATCGCGCAGATCGCCGTCGTGATGGGCTCGTGCACGGCCGGCGGCGCCTACGTGCCGGCGATGAGCGACGAATCGATCATCGTGAAGGACCAGGGCACGATTTTCCTCGGCGGGCCGCCGCTCGTGAAGGCCGCGACCGGCGAGGAAGTGAGCGCCGAGGATCTCGGCGGCGGCGACGTGCATACGCGCCTGTCGGGCGTGGCCGACCATCTCGCGCAGAACGACGCGCATGCGCTGTCGATCGCGCGCAACATCGTCAGTCACCTCGCGCCGAAGATCGCGCCGCCGGTCGCGCTGCGCGAGCCGAAGCCGCCGCGTTACGACGCGAAGAGCCTGTACGGCGTGATTCCGGTCGATACGCGCAAGCCGTTCGACGTGCGCGAGGTGATCGCGCGCATCGTCGACGATTCGGAGTTCGACGAATTCAAGGCGCGCTACGGCACGACGCTCGTCACCGGTTTCGCGCACATCTGGGGCCATCCGGTCGGGATCGTTGCGAACAACGGCATCCTGTTCTCCGAATCGGCCGTGAAGGGCGCGCATTTCATCGAGCTGTGCTGCCAGCGCAAGATTCCGCTCGTGTTCCTGCAGAACATCACGGGCTTCATGGTCGGGCGCAAGTACGAGAACGAAGGCATCGCGCGGCATGGCGCGAAGATGGTGACCGCCGTGTCGAACGCGAAGGTGCCGAAGTTCACGGTGATCATCGGCGGCTCGTTCGGCGCCGGCAACTACGGGATGTGCGGTCGCGCGTTCGGCCCGCGTTTCCTGTGGATGTGGCCGAACGCGCGCATCTCCGTGATGGGCGGCGAGCAGGCCGCGTCGGTGCTCGCGACCGTGCGCCGCGACGGCATCGAGGCGAAGGGCGGCGCATGGTCGCCGGAAGAAGAGGAAGCATTCAAGCAGCCGATCCGCGACCAGTACGAACGCCAGGGCCATCCGTATTACGCGAGCGCGCGGCTGTGGGACGACGGCGTGATCGACCCCGCGCAGACGCGCGACGTGCTCGGGCTCGGCCTCGCCGCGTCGATGAACGCGCCGATCGACGACACGCGCTTCGGCGTGTTCCGCATGTAACGCCCGGGAGGACTGACCGATGCGATACGAAACGATCAAGGTAAGCGAAGCCGGCCGCGTGGCGACCGTCACGCTCGCGCGTCCCGACGTGCGCAATGCGTTCAACGAGACGACGATCGCCGAGCTGACCACCGCGTTCGAATGGCTCGACGCGCACGAAGGCGTGCGCGCGGTCGTGCTCGCCGCGGAAGGTGCGGCATTCTGCGCGGGCGCGGACCTGAACTGGATGAAGAAGATGGCCGGTTACTCGGACGACGAGAACCGCGCCGATGCGCGCAAGCTCGCGCGGATGCTCGAAGCGATCCATCGCTGCGGCAAGCCGGTGATCGCGCGCGTGCATGGCGATGCGTATGCGGGCGGCGTGGGCCTCGTCGCGGCGGCCGACATCGCGATCGCCGCCGACGGCGTGAAATTCTGCCTGTCGGAAGCGCGGCTCGGGCTGATTCCCGCGACGATCGCGCCGTACGTCGTGCGTGCGATGGGCGAGCGCGCGGCGCGCCGCTATTTCACGACGGCCGAAGTGTTCGACAGCGCGCGTGCGGCGTCGCTCGGCTTCATTCACGATGCGGTGCCGGCCGACGCGCTCGACGAAACGGTCGCGAAGCTGGCGGCGACGCTGGTCGCGAACGGCCCCGACGCGGTGAAGGCGTGCAAGCGGCTCGTCGCCGACGTGGCCGGCCGCGCGCTCGATGCGACGCTGATCGAGCAGACCGCCGACTGGATCGCGAAGACCCGCGCCGGCGCGGAAGCGCGCGAAGGGATCGCGTCCTTCCTCGAAAAGCGTACGCCGTCGTGGCGTGAATGATCGCGTGACCTCAACCTTCCGGACGACATCGAAGCCATGTTCGACAAGATTCTGATCGCCAACCGCGGCGAAATCGCGTGCCGCGTCGCCGCGACGTGCAAACGTCTCGGGATCGCGAGCGTCGCCGTCTATTCCGACGCGGATGCGAACGCGAAACACGTGGCCGCATGCGACGAGGCCGTGCACATCGGCGGTTCGGCCGCGGCAGACAGCTACCTGCGCATCGAGCGCATCATCGACGCCGCGCGTGCGACCGGCGCGCAGGCGATTCACCCCGGCTACGGCTTTCTGTCGGAGAACGAGGATTTCGCGCACGCATGCGAAGCGGCCGGCATCGTGTTCATCGGGCCGCCGGTCGACGCGATCGCGGCGATGGGCTCGAAGGCCGCCGCGAAGGCGCTGATGCACGCGGCCGCCGTGCCGCTCGTGCCCGGCTATCACGGCGACGACCAGGATGCGGCCAACCTGCATCGCGAAGCCGACGAGATCGGCTACCCGGTGCTGCTGAAGGCGAGCGCGGGCGGTGGCGGCAAGGGGATGCGCGTCGTCGAGCGCTCCGAGGACTTTCCCGCGGCGCTCGCATCGTGCCAGCGCGAAGCGGCAAGCAGCTTCGGCAACGATCGTGTGCTGATCGAGAAATACCTGACGCGCCCGCGCCACGTTGAAGTGCAGGTGTTCGGCGACACGCTCGGCAATACCGTGTACCTGTTCGATCGCGACTGCTCGGTGCAGCGCCGTCACCAGAAGGTGCTCGAGGAAGCGCCGGCGCCGGGCCTGCATGAGGACGTGCGCCAGGCGATGGGCGAAGCGGCCGTCGCGGCCGCGCGCGCGGTCGGCTATGTCGGCGCGGGCACCGTCGAATTCATCATGACGGGCGATGCGTTCTACTTCATGGAAATGAACACGCGCCTGCAGGTCGAGCATCCGGTGACCGAGATGGTCACGGGGCTCGATCTCGTCGAATGGCAACTGCGCGTCGCGTCCGGCGAGCCGCTGCCGCTGAAGCAGGAGGAACTGCGCGTGCGGGGCCATGCGCTCGAGGCGCGCCTTTACGCGGAGAATCCGGCGCGCGGCTTCCTGCCGTCGACGGGTACGCTGAAGCATCTGCGGCTGCCGGCCGGCGTCGAGTTCGACATCGGCGCGGCGGTGCGCGTCGACAGCGGCGTGCGCGAAGGCGATGCGATCACGCCGTTCTACGATCCGATGATCGCGAAGCTGATCGTCCACGGCGCGGACCGCGCGGAAGCGCTGGGGTTGATGCTGCGTGCGCTGCGCGCGTGCGAAGTGGTCGGCCTGCATACGAACGCGGCATTCCTGCAGCGGATCGTCGCGTGCGAGCCGTTCGCGACGGCCGATCTCGACACCGGCCTGATCGAGCGCAACCACGATGCGCTGTTCGCGCCGCGACAGCCGCCGCGCGCGACGCTCGCGCTCGCTTGCGCGGCGCTGCTGGCACGCGAACGCGCTGCGGCGCCGGCCGCATCGCCGTGGGCCGCGCTGCCCGACTGGCGGCTGAACGGCGGCTATCGCCGCACGCTCGAGTGGCATGCAATCGATCGCGAAGCGGACGTGACGGTCACGTACGAGGACGACGGCGCCGGCGCGCGCATCGCGATCGGCGACGCGGCCGCGCAACCGTTCGCGTGGACGCGCGGCGCCACGCCGCTCGATTTCGACGTGACGCTTGGCGACGTGCGCAGCAGCGGCCGCGTGTATGCGGACGGCGACACGTTCCATGTGTTCACGCAGGGCGCGGCCGAAACGTTCGAATGGCGCAACCTGCTCGCGCATGCGGGCGACGCGGAGCAGGGCGGCGGCCGCCTGACCGCGCCGATGCCCGGCAAGGTGATCGCGGTGCTGGTCGAGCCGGGCCAGAAGGTCGAAGCCGGCACGCCGCTGATCGTGATGGAAGCGATGAAGATGGAGCACACGATCGGCGCGCCGAGCGCGGGCGTCGTCGCGGAAGTGCTGTACGGCGTCGGCGACCAGGTCGCGGACGGCGCGCAGTTGCTGATGATGGCGGAAGGCTGATCGGCAGCGTTGCTGCCATACGCGGGCCGGTTGCAGCGGCGGCCGGCCCGCAAGAAAGCGCGTCGCGATTCGCCGTGTGTTCGTCGTCGCGGCAGCACGGCTGCGGTATCGAGCACACGCGAAGCAGTACGCGCGGCCAACGAAAATCTTTCGAACGACTTACGGTCTTCGTCGTTCCTGCCATCTCTCTTCGTGCCGCGCGCGGCACGCCCCTCGATCTTCCCGCCACTCGACACCGTCGTGTAACAAGTCGAACATAGCATCTCGGCGTCGATATGACCGGCGCGGGGTTCGCGTCCGCGTCACGTCATCATCCTCACGGAGAACCGTTATGCGAACGTCGGCCCTACGGCCTTTCGCAGTCGTCGGTCTGATCGCGCTGACCGCGCTGCTCGGCGCTTGCAACGACGACCTGACCGCACCCGCCGCGCCCGTCGCGCAGCAGAAGGCCGCGTGCGGCGGCGCCGTGGTCGCCACCGCGCAGATGCGCTGCCCGCCGGGCTTCACCGCGCCTGCTTCGTCGCCCGCTTCCTGATACCGGCCGTTTCCACCAGAAAACCCATCAAGAGCAACCAGCATGGCCACTCATTCGCGACGCGATTTTCTGAAGTTCTCGGCCGGCCTCGCCGGCGCGACCGCCGCCACCGCACTGCTGCCGGAATCGATCCGCAAGGCGCTGGCGATCGAGCCGAACACCGTGACGGGCACGATCCAGGACGTGCAGCACATCGTTGTGTTCATGCAGGAGAACCGCTCGTTCGACCACTACCTCGGCCACCTGAGCGGCGTGCGCGGCTACAACGACCGCTTCCCGGTCACGCTGCCGAACGGCAAGCCGGTGTGGTTCCAGCCGCGCCAGGAAGACAAGTCGAGCGTGATCGCACCGTTTCGCTACGACACGACCAACCCGGGCGTCAACGCGCAATGCATCGGCGGCCTGCCGCACACGTGGGCGACGACGCACGGCGCGATCGACAACGGTCGCGCGGATCAGTGGGCCGTGCAGAAGTCGAACATGACGATGGGCTATCACGTTCGCGACGACATCCCGTTCCATTACGCGCTCGCGGATGCGTTCACGGTGTGCGACAACTACTTCTGCTCGATTCCGGGCAACACGCACCCGAACCGCATGTACCTGATGACGGGCATGGTCGATCCGCTCGGCACCGGCGGCGGCCCGCTGCTCGACAACACCGACTACATCGACAACCAGTTCGACAAGATCCAGTTGCCGCCCTTCAGCTGGACGACCTACCCGGAACGCCTCGAAAAAGCCGGCATCTCGTGGCAGATCTATCAGCAGGGCACCGGGTTCGACAACTTCACCGGCAACTACGGCACGAACATGCTGGCGTGCTTCAACAACTTCGTGAATGCGCCGGCCGGTTCGTCGCTGCAGACGCGCGGGATGAGCACGCGTCCGATCACGCAGCTGAAGGCCGACGTGCAGGCGAATGCGCTGCCGCAGGTGTCGTGGCTGCTGCCGCCCGCCGCGTATTCGGAGCATCCGAAGTTCACGCCGCTGTATGGCGCGTACTACCTGTCGACGATCCTCGATGCGCTGACGTCCAACCCGGACGTGTGGAGCAAGACCGTCCTGCTGATCATGTACGACGAAAACGACGGCTTCTTCGACCACGTCGTGCCGCCGTCGGCGCCGACGCTGCCGGGCTCGGGCATGAGCACCGTGGACGTGTCGCTCGAGCGGCACAACGTCGTGACCGCCACGCAAGCCGGCACCTATACGGCCGACAACCTGCCGTACGGGCTCGGTCCGCGCGTGCCGATGTTCGTCGTGTCGCCGTGGTCGAAGGGCGGCTTCGTCTGCTCGCAGGTGTTCGATCACACGTCGGTGCTGCAATTCATCGAGAAGCGCTTCGGCGTGGTGGAGACCAACATCTCGCCGTGGCGCCGCGCGATCTGCGGCGACCTGACGTCGGCGCTCGACTTCTCGAAATCGGATGCGACGCTGCCGACCCTGCCGAACACGCAGGCATATGTCGCGCAGGCCGACCTGCAATGCTCGCGCGCGTCGTCGCAGACCGCGCCGGCCAGCACCGCGCAGCAGGTCCTGACCGCGCAGGAACCGGGCACGCGGCCGGCGCGCGCGCTGCCGTACGAGTTGCATGTCACCGGCCAACTCCAGGCACAAGGGTATGCGCTGACGTTCGCGAATACCGGCACGCAGGGCGCGCACTTCTGGGTCTATACGGGCGACCCCACCGCGATGCCGCGCCGCTATACGGTCGAAGCGGGCAAGCAACTGACCGATACGTGGGCGCTCGATGCGAACGGCAACTACCTGGTGAGCGTGTGGGGGCCGAACGGTTATTTCCGGCGCTTCGCGGGTTCGGCGGCGGCGGATGCCGCGGCCAAGCCTGAAATCACACCGTGCTACGACACCGCGAACGGCGACGTGTACGTGACGATCGCCAATGCGGGCACGAGCCCGCTCACGGTCACGGCGACCGATGTCGCGTACGGCGGC
Source organism: Burkholderia sp. 9775_39 (assembly GCF_015712225.1). Classification (NCBI taxonomy): domain Bacteria; kingdom Pseudomonadati; phylum Pseudomonadota; class Betaproteobacteria; order Burkholderiales; family Burkholderiaceae; genus Burkholderia; species Burkholderia sp. 9775_39. Next base: position 48,570 of record NZ_JACCQC010000035.1, read on the forward strand.
GCGGCGCGCACGCTGACGGTTCCGGCCGGGCAGCGTATCGAAGCGCACTGGGACCTGTCGTGCAGCAGCCACTGGTACGACCTGCAGTTCGCGGTGGCGGGCAATGCCGGCTGGACGCGCCGCATCGCGGGGCACGTCGAGACCGGCAAGGCCAGCATCACCGACCCGGCGGCCGTCGCGCCGACGATCACGGCGATCTGACGACGGTAACCGATGCGACGACGGGCCGGCCGGTTGCAACCGGCCGGCCCGTCGCGTTTGCCAATCGATGATGTCGCGGCGGAAGCGTCAGGGCAGCAGCCCGTCGTCGTGCGCCATCATCAGCGCCCGCATCGCGGACCACATGCCGTAGTAATGCACGACGTAGCTGTCCGCACGGCGAAACAGCCAGGGTGTGTTGAGGCTCACGAGGTCGGTCACGCCTTCGCCGTGCAACTGCCCGTCGCGCTCCATCGCGCGAATGAAATGCAGCTGGTCGCCGTCGCTCGCATAGACGCTCGAGCGGTCGTGCAGCGCGGCGATCGCCGTCATCAGGTCGCGCAGCATCGCGTCGTTGCGTTCGGTACGGCGAAACGCCATCACGCCCGAATTGAACGCCCACTGGCCGATATCCTGCGCGAGCAGCCAGTCGCGCCCTGCGAGCAGCGGTTCCAGCGGTTGCTGCTGGTTCGCGATCAGCACGTCGGCATCGAGCCACACGACCCATTCGTGGTGCTGCAGGTACGCGTGCAGCAACCACGGCTTGAACCAGTTGCCGGTCGCGTTCAGCCCGATCTCGGCGGGAATGTCGCGATGCACGTAGAGCGTGTAGCCGTGCGCATCGCAGTAGCGCCGGAAATTCCGTTCGGCGACGCGTGCATAGCTGCCGATGTTCGGCGTGTACAGCATCATCAACGCGATCGGCCGGCCGGGGTGGTACGTGGTGCGCTCGGCGCGTTCGTCCGGCGTGACCGCCGCATCGTGATCGAACGAGAACATCGGCCGGCCGGCGGCGCGGCAGCGATTGACGTAGGCGACGAGCGTGTCGCGAAAGCGCGGCGTCGCGCCTTTGCGTTCGGGATCGCGCGGCGTGTCGTCGATGCTGATCGCGAACGTCGGTTCGCGGCTCCACATCGGATCGAGGTCGGGGCCGGACGGCATGACCGCGTACAGCCCGTCGATCGGCGTCATGTAGCCGTGCGTATCGAGATCCGCGAACAGCGCGGCTTCCGACGTCAGCCTCGGCTCGCTGCCGAGCTTGCAGCGCTGCACGAGCCGCATCACGATCGCCCGCACGTCCGGCGTGTTGCGCCAGATCTGCACGTCGACTTGCGGCAGCGGCGACGCGAACGCGTCGACGAACAGCGTATCGCGCCCCGCCATCAGACGATCGAGCGCGACGGGTTGGATGATCGCCGCGTCTTCGCTGAGCAGCAGCACGAGTTCGCCGGGTTGCGCGCCGCGCAGCACGTGAAGCAGCGATTCGTAGCGATGCAGCGGTCGCAACGGCAGCGCCTGCGGCATGCCGCAGGCGTCGACGATCTCGTGGCGATAGCCGTGCACCTGCGCGTACCAGCGGTGATTCTCGAGACTCGCGGGCGCGGGCTGGCTGAAATGGCTGACGACGATCATCGTGCGCTCCGGACGCCGGGACGCATGCACACGATCCGCGCGGTGCGCTTCAGCGCGGCACCCGATCCGGATACGGGTTGCGGCGAGCGCCGCCCCGGTTCGTCGTGGATGGTCTGGAAGACTGGCGCGGCATCGTATTCCATTCGGTGTGCCCTGTTCTGATCGTGGTGCGGCGAGGTCGTGCGGCGCCCGCTCGAATGTCCCGGGCAAACCGGCCGCCGGGCGGCACGAGTATCGCATAACGGTCGAACGAATTGGCACGGCGGGAGCGGGCGCTGACCATCCCTGACAGTGTGCGGCCGGCGCTCCGCTAGAATGCCGGGTTGCCGCCGCTTGACGCGGGCGGCGCTTCGCGCGCTACACTGCGCCATTCCCCGTTCAACCTTCCATCCCGCCGACGATGACGTCTCCTGTCCTGACCGGCCTGCGCATCGGTATCACGATCGGATTGCGTGCCCCCGACGAAAGCCTGTGGATCAACGGCATCAAGCAGAACGCGCTGTTCCTCGCGAAGCTGCTGATGGCGTCGCCGCACGGCTACCGCGTGACGCTGGTCAACACGACCGACGTGCCGCTCACCGATGCGCTGCCATGGGACCGCAGCGCGTACGACACGCGCGCGTTCGCCGACATGAAGGACGCGCTCGACGTGGTGATCGAGCTGGGCGGGCAGATCGACGGCGAGCAGACGGCCTACCTGAAGGCCCGTGGCGTGAAGCTGGTCAGCTATTGCTGCGGCGTCGAGTACATCAACGCGATGGAGTCGATGCTGTTCGGCCGCCGGCTGTGGGATTCGCTGTTCATCAACCGCGGCTACGACGAGGTGTGGGCGATTCCGCAGATCGCACCGTCGTCGCTGCCGTTCCTGCAGTCGCTGCGGCGCTGCCCGGGGCGCGTGGTGCCGTTCGTGTGGGATCCGATGTTCCTGGCCGAACGCGCGCGGTCGCTGCCCGAGCACGGCGAATACCGGCCGCGCAGCGAGCCGGGCAAGCGGCTCACGGTGATGGAGCCGAACCACAACGTCGTGAAGTTCTGCGTGTATCCGATGCTGATCATCGACGAAGCGTATCGCCGCGACCCCGACGCGATCTGCTTCACGCACGTGACGAATGCCGATCGCCTCGCGCACGACAGCCCCGAGTTCGTGATGCTGATGAACTACCTGGACATCGTGCGCGCGGGCAAGGCGAGCTTCGTCGGGCGTTTCGATACGCCGCTGTTCCTGGCCGACCTGACCGATATCGTCGTGTCGCACCAATGGTCGAACCCGCTGAACTATTTCTATTTCGACGTGTGCTGGCAGGGCTATCCGCTCGTGCACAACGCGAGCCTCGCGCCCGACCTCGGCTACTACTATCCGGACAACGACGTGCAGCAGGGCGCCGACGCGCTGCTGCGCGCGCTGCATACGCACGACGACGACTGGCAAGCGTACACGCGGCGTCAGCGCGAGATCCTCGGCCGTTACACGTCGGCGAATCCGGCGCTCGTCGCCGAGTACGACGCGCTGCTCGCGAACCTGATCGGCGCGCCGGCTGCCTGACGCCGATTTTCCGCGGCGCACGTTCGAGGCGCCGCCTTCCACCGTCGGGTTTGTCCCGCCCTCATGTCTGACGAAATCCTGCCGTTAAAAAAGAAACCGCCGAACCCGATGAGTTCGACGGTTTTCGAAGGCACGAAATTGACGGCTCCGAGGGAAGTCCGTCAAAAAAGAGTTTATAGGTTAACAAGTCTTCAAGATTGTTAAAGATGTTTCAATTGATAATCTTCATATAATTGAAGTTGGTATTATTGATTGACCGGCACTTGATTCCGTTTCGAAACTTCATAATATCGTTTGAAACATGAAAATTGAATGCTGCGACGATCGAATGGCGCGCCGCAGCGGGTTTTCCGCGGGGCGCGGCATGGGCGGAAGCCGGTGTTTCGACTCGGCATATCAAGCACGGTCGGCACCTCGAGGCACGGTATTTATCTGATCAATTGGCGGCGCCCCGATTCGCGCGACGAGCAAATTCGGGTAAAGCCGATTCGGATAAAACTGTTTAGGCAAAAAAGATAAACGATCCGGATTTTGGGATTTTGTAATTCGCGTTGTGTAACCTGTCGCACTGTCGGCATCGCGCACGCGTGGTGTATTTCAAGTAATCGAATATCGTAAAAATATCGAATTTGACGGCGCGCCGAAGCGAACAGTACGCTCCCCGGAAAAAATCGACATGACAGGATGGGCCGGGTAGGCGGCGGAGTGCGTCGAGGTTGGCTCGTTCCGCATATGTGTTGAGGTCGAGCCGTGATCGGCGGCTCGCCATTTGCCGGAGCGCCGGATGAATGCGGTCGAAGCTCGCCAGGAGGCGAATCGGAAAGCGAATCGCGATGAAATCGATCTCGTGTTCGGCGCGCCCGACGATCATCCCGACCTTGCGTCGGTACGCAGTTTCGTCGAAAGCCGGCTCGGCTTCGCGCACGAACCCGTGTGCCGCGCCGACCTGTCGGGCGGCGTGCTGTACCGGGAATGCCTGGCGCGGCTGCGGTGGGGCGAGCGCGATGCGTTGCCGCCGCTCGCCTTCCTGCCGCGGCTCGAAGCGCTCGGGCTGATGCGCTGGTTCGACCGGTTGGTGGTCGGCCGCACGATCGACGCGCTGCGCGCGGATCCGGGCGCCGTGTACGGTTGCAACGTCGCGGCGGCGAGCGCGGTGGTCGACGACGCGTGGCTGGCGATTTTCAGGCGGCTCGAGCGCGAGCCGTCGGTGGCGGCGCGGCTGGTGATCGAGATCACGGAGACGGGGCCGCTGAACCCCGTCGCCGGCCGGTCGTTCGTGAACCGCTTCCGGCAGGCCGGCTGCCGGATCGCGATCGACGATTTCGGCGTCGGGTTCAGCGCGTTGAACAACCTGGTGGTCGGCAATCCCGACATCGTGAAACTGGACCGGTCGGTCCTGTCGTTGATCAAGCGCAACGCGATCGGGCGCTACCAGTTTCGCCGGCTGATCGCGTTCGCGCATGAAGGGGCGCGGCACGTCGTCGTCGAAGGCGTGGAAAGCGAAATCGACCGGCAGATCATCATGGATGCCGGCGTCGCGTGGGCGCAGGGCATCCGCTTTTCATGGCGGTCGCCGGCCGCCGCGTGATCGCGGCAACGGGCAGGGCGGCGCGCGCGGGATGCGTGTCGGCGGTGGGGACGAATCGCAAAGGGGCGTGGGCATGGCGGGAACGAAAGCCGGAGGCGGAACGGGCACGCAGGCGACCGACGTGCGCGACCTGGTCGCGCTCGCCGAACTGGCGGACATGCTATGGCAGCTGGGCGCCGAATCGACCGATGCGCCGATCGACGTCGCACCCTATCTCGACGGCCTGACGATCGTCGCGCGCCGCATTCAGCGGATGAGCCCGCTCGACGCGGGCGGCCGCGAGCTGGCGGCCCGGCACTACTACGCGGGCGTCATCGCCGGCGCGTGCGGCGACGAGTCGGCGATCGCGCGCGGCGTATCCGACAGTCTCGTCCGGCAATCGGGCGGTGCAGGCCGGCCGGCAGCCCGTTGTTTCGCGCTGCTCGCGCGCATGGGGCGGCGGCATGGCCGCGCATTCGCCGCGCAAAGCGGCGATCGGGTGCTGGTGTAACGCAACCGGCGCGCGAGCGAGCCCGGTGCTGCGGCCCGCTCGCGCGGCCCGTCGAATCTCAATCCTTCCCGAAACCGCCGAGCACCAGCGCCATCGCGCGGTCGATCGCATCGTCCCATCGACCGACGTGCGCGGCGCGCACGATCCGGATGCCGGGGTAGAGCGCGGTGCGCGAGCCGGTTTCCCAGCGTGCGTCCGCTTTCGGGCTGAGCAGCAGCACGGCCGGCACGCCGAGTGCGCCGGCGAGATGGATGTGCGCGGTGCAGGTCGTCACCACGGCGTCCATCGCGAGCATCAGCGCGGCCAGATCGCTGAAGTCGCCGATGGCCCGATGCGGGAAGGTGACCGGCAGGTCCGATTGCTCGGATTGCGCGGACAGGTCGCGATTGAGACAGTACGCGGCGTAGCCGCGCATCCGCGCGAACGGCGCGAAATCGCGCAGGCTGGCCGCGCGATGGAAGCGCGCATCGCTTTCGTCGCGACCGCGCCAGTTCAGCCCGATGCGGCGCGTGCCGGGCGCATGGCCGTCGTGCGACACACGCTCGCGCCACGTGGCCGCATGCGCGGGCGGGCACGTCAGGTAGGGCGCCGGCACGCCTTCCGGCGCCGGCGCGTAACCGAACTGCGCGGCGAGCACCAGGAACGAACACCAGTAGTCGTGGGCGAGATGCGACGTGTCGACCCACGCGCCGTGCGCGCCGACGAATTCGATGCGCGGGAACGTCTGGCGCAGCAGGCCCGTCAGCGCGTCGGGGACGACCACGGTCACGCCGGCGCGGCCGAACGCGTCGAGCGCATGCAGATAGCGCGCGTACTGAAGCTGATCGCCGACACCGCCGTAGCTGAGGACGAGCAGCCGCTTGCCGTGCAGCGGCTGGCCCTGGTAAAGCCGCTCCGTCGCCAGCCCGAATTGCGCGGCCGTCAATACGTTTTCGCTGTCGATGGTGGCGCGTGCGGCCTCGTCGCGTCGGCCGGCACGCAGCAGCAGCGCCGAGCGCGCCAGCTGGATGCGCCCGCGCGCCGCGTCGGGCAGCGCGGCCGGATCGCCGAACGGGTCGAGCGCCGCAAGCCCGGCTTCGGGCATGCCGGCAAAGCCGTAGCATGACGCGAGCTGCAGCGCGATCGCCTCGTCGTCGAGCCCGCGGCCGCGTGCGCGCCGCCAGCGGTCGATCGCATGCCCCCACTCACCGCGCGATTCATGCTCGAGCGCGCGGTTCCAGTCCGTTTCGGGCGCGTCGGCATCGGCGACCGCAGCCGTTGCTGGCGCCGCGCCGTGTTCGGCCGTCGCGCCGACGGCGAGCGGTTCGCCCGTGATGAACAGGCGCTGCCGGTCCCAGCGCGGGTTCGGCACGCACAGCAGGTTCAGTCCATCGATCCGGTAGAACGTGTAGTCGAGACCGGCGAACGTGTCGATGATCGGCGCCTCGCCGACTTTCCAGTATTCGATCCAGCACCACGGCAGATGCGCCTCGATCAACTGCCGTGCGCCGCGCAGCGCGTCGATCTCCATTCCTTCGATGTCGAGTTTCAGGAAATCCAGCCGCGGCAGGCCGAGCGAATCGAGCCGGACGACCGGCGTCGGCGTGCCGCCCGACGCTTGCGCGTCGACGAGCGAGACCGGTCCGAAGTCGGCATCCTGCCCGTAGTCGACGTCGGGCACCTTCATCGTGCCGTTGGCGGCGGCCAGCCCCATGTTCAGCAGATGGAGATTGTCGAGCTGGTTGAGCGCCACGGTGCCGCCGAGTGCGTGAAACAGCGTGCGCTGCGGCTCGAACGCATAGACGCGGCCGCCGCGCTCGCGCAGCCGCTGCGCGACGGGCACGCAGACGAGCCCCGCGTTCGCGCCGCCGTCCACGGCGATGGCGCCGTCGGGCAACTGGTCGATCACGTGCAGGATCGTGTCGAGTTCGCCCTGGATATGCGGCCGGCCGGTCTTGATCAGCGCCTCGGCCTGCAATGCGCAGTGTCGGTTGATGACGAACGGGCCGTGGATCGAATCGATCACGACGAAATTGCGGACGGTCTGATTCATGGGCAGGGGCGCGGGCGAAGGAAATCAGCCGAGCGGGCGGCCGGCGAACAGATGCTGGATCTGCGTGGAATAGGCGCGGACGTTGTGCTCGGCGAGCGTGTCGACCTGGTGCAGGCAGCGACGGGCGGCCGCCGCGTAATCGCCGATCCGTGCATCGTGCGTCTGCGCGGCGGTCGCGATCGCACGCGCCGCATCGAAGATCTCGAAGTCCGGATAGTAGTAGCCGACGTCGCGCAGGAACGGCGAGTTGTGCACGAGCGGGTAGTTGCCGTACAGCGCGTCGTACAGCAGATAGTTCAGGCCGTTTTCCCAGTGGTGCGACACGACGATGTCGGTGTGATGCGCGGCCCACGCGACGAACGGCGCGCGCACGTCGGCGGTGGCCTTGCCGTCGCGCACCATTTCGAGCCCGAGCGCGAGATGCTTGAAGGCGACGTTTTCCTTCTTGTCGAACGTGTTGGTCATGTACACGTGCTCGATGAGCTCCGGATGCTCGACGTAGCACGCGTTCGCGGCGAGCATCGGCACGATCGCGCTCTTCACGACGTTCAGGTTCGGCTCGAAGAACGCGATGCGCTTGGCCGGGCCGTGGTTGCGATAGCCGAAGCGCGCCTTCAGTTCGGGATCGGCGTCGAGGCTGCGCTCGATGAAATACGGCGACCAGATATGCGGCAGCTCGATTACCGGCGCACGGTACACGGCCTGGAAATACGCGGCGCACGTGTGCATGTGCTGCGGATTGGTCCAGATCTCGTCGAACTGCACGCGGTGCGGGTTCGGCCGCCAGTCGTTCTTCTCGAAGTTGATCGTCTCGACCGCGATCACGTAGTCGTTGCCGAAGCGATACGACACGCACTTGCCGCCGCGCTGGCGCACGACGTCCGTGTGCGACGGGTCGACGAACGCGTTCATCTCGATCAGCAGGTCGGTCTGGTGAACGACGGCCGACAGCGGCCGCAGCGCGTCGCCGAACGCGTCCATCATCAGCGCCTGCGGATACTCGGTGATGCCGTTGTCGTGCGCGAGCCAGACCTCGCCGATCAACGGCGACTGCTTCAGCAGCATGTACAGGTACACGCAGTGCTGGTTCGCGCCGTTGTACCAGATCGACTGCGTCGCGTCGCGCTGCACGTTCATCGTTATCGCGACATTGAGTTTCATCGGATCGGCTCCGTGGGGCGGGCAGTGCGCGACTTACTGCGCGGTGTTTTGCGTCTGACGCGGCACGTAGCCCGTCAGGTGCCAGCGGCCGTCGGTTTCGAGGCGAAAGCTCAGCTTTTCGAACATCGTGGCGCCGCTCGCCAGCGTCGTCGCGTAATCGACGTTCGCATAGAGCCCGTCGGGCATCCCGGCCGTTCGCTCGTAGCGGATGCGCGTGACCTGCGCCCAGCCGCGATGGCTGACCGTGCCGACCGACTGGCGGGCCTGCTGCATCTGCGCCGCGAACTGGTCCTGCTTGAAGCGCGCCTTGACGAACGGTGCAGCGTCGGTCCATACCGCGCCGTACTGGCCGGCGTCGAGCTGCTTGAACACCGCATCGGAGTCGCGCAGCAGCGTGTCGGCCGATTCGCCGGCGGCTTGCGCATGCGCGCCGATCGCGATCGATGCGGCGGCGCAGCCAAGCAGCCATTTTGCGCGGGTGAGGGTCGGGCGTGCGTTCATGGGCGGGGTCCGGAAAGGGCGGCGCGTCACGCGTCGCGATAGAGGGTGGCGATCGCGTCCGTATAGGCCGCGACGTTCTCGGGGTTGTAGATGCTGACCGAGTCGAGCACGTGCTTCGACTGCTCGCGATACGCGTCGAGATTCGCGTCGTGCTCGGCGAACGCCTGCAGCAGCGCGCGGCCGCCCGCCTGGCAGTCGAAGTCCGGATAGAAATACCCGGCCTTGCCGAGGAACGGCGAGTTGTGGATCAGCGGATAGTCGCCGTACAGCAGCTCGTAGTACAGGTAGTTCTGCGCGTTCTCCCACGTGTGCGACACCACCGCATCGCCGTACGCGGCCATGAACTCGTACACCGCATAGCGGCTTTCGAACGTCGTGATGCCGTGGTTCACGATGTCGAGGCTCTTCGCGAAGTGCACGAACGTCGGATGTTCCTTCAGGTGAATCGTGTTGCACACGCGCACGAACTCGAGGAACTCGGGCTTCGCGCGATACGCTTCCTCGGTCACGAGCATCGGAATGATGCTCGTCTTCACCATGCAGATGTTCGGCTCGAACATCGTCACGCGCCAGCGCGGCTTGCCGGGCTGATAGCCGAACGACAAACCGGCGCCGAGCGTCGCGCGCGCCTTGTCGAACAGCATCGGATGCCAGATGTGCGGGACGATCGTGACCGGCGCGCGCAGGCCCGTCTGGTAGTAGTGCAGGCACGAGCGCTCGAACTCGGGAATCGTCCACACCGCGTCGTACGGCGCGCCGGAGAACAGGAAGCCCGACGGCTTGTCGAACATCGCGCGTTCGATGTCGATCACGTAGTCGTTGCCGACCCGCATCGTGACGACCTTGCCGCCGCGCTCGCGGAACGCGCGCAGGTAGTCCGCGCCGAACTGCGCGCTCATTTCGATCAGCACGTCGCAGCGCTCGAGCGCTTCGTCCATCGACAGCAGCGGCACGTCCCACTCGCCGAGCATCATCTGCGGATCGGCGACCTGTTCGCCGCCGTTCACCATCACGGCATCCGCGACGAGCGGTGACTGGCGCAGCAGCAGAATCAGCAGCAGGCAGTTCTGGAAAATGCCGTTTTCCCACAGCGACTGGCCGGCGCCGCGCACGAACAGCGACACGCCGACGACGAGACGCTTGCCCTCGCCGGGCGCTTGACGGGCATTGGAGTCCGACATGCGTATGCTCCGGTTCAGGCGACCAGACGCGAGACGAACGCGTCGAGGTTCGCGGGGTTGTCGATCGAGACCGACTGCAGCAGCCGGCCGGCCTTCGCGCGGTAGTCGTCGAGGCGTTCGTCGTGATGCAGCCACGCTTCGAGCAGCGCGCGGCCGCCCGCGGCCGAGTCGAAGTCCGGGTAGTAGTAGCCGGCGTCGCCGATCAGCGTCGAGTTGTGGATCAGCGGATAGCCGCCGTACAGCACGTCGTAATACAGATAGTTCTGCCCGTTTTCCCAGTGATGCGACACGACCGCATCCGCATGGCGCGCCATGAAGCCTGGCAGGTCGAGGCGCGGTTCGAAGGTCGCCTTGTGCTGGCGCACGAGATCGAGGCTGTTCGCGAAGTGCACGAAGGTCGGATGTTCCTTCATGTGCATCGCGTTGACGACGAACATGTGCTGCACCGCGTCCGGCCGCGCGCGGTAGAACGCGTCGCACGCCAGCATCGGGTAGTGGCAGGACTTCGCGACCGAGATGTTCGGTTCGAGCATCGCGAGGCGCCACGGGCGGGCGCCGGGCTGATAGCCGAACGTCGCCCCTTCGCCGGCGATCGCGGCGACGCGGCGCTCGAGGAAGTACGGCGACCAGATGTGCGGCATCAGATGGACGGGCGCGCGCAGGATCGTCTGCAGCATCGGCGCGGCGGTCTTGTCGTATTGCGGCAGCAGCCACACTTCGTCGAACGGTGCGCCGTTGAACACGTGCCCCGACGGTTTCCCGAACATCGGCGTTTCGCACAGGCCCGCATACACGTGCCCGCAGAAGAACGCGGCGATCTTCTTGCCGAGCGCCTTCATGTGCCGCAGCCACTCGACCGGCAACTGCGCGCCCATTTCGATCACGACGTCGAGTTCGTGCGTGACGTCGGTGGGTTTCACCAGCGGGATGTCGAGGCCGTCGAGTTCGAGGCCGGCCGGCAGCGCGTTGGCGTCGCCGCCGTTCAGGAAATAGACGGGGCCGACGCGATCCGAGTGCTTGAGCATCATCGCGAGGAACGCGATGTTCTGGTGAATGCCGTTTTCCCAGATCGCCTGGCCGTCGCGCGCAAACAGCGAGATGCCGACCGCCGGCCGTTGCTTGCGGGTGCCGCCCGCGGCGGCTTCATTGATGTCCGTCACCGGTTGGTTTCCTCTGCGGCGTCATGCGTCCGGGCATCGCGTCGAGCGTATGGCCGGCAGCGGCGCGCCGTGGATCGTCATGGTTGGATTCGCGCCGGTGCGCCGCGGTGCACGAATCGGGCGACGAGATTCGCGCGGGCGGCAGCCGGATTCCGGCGTGTCGCCGGGCACGCCTGGCACGGCGCGCGTCGGGCAGGCTGCCCCGGCGACTGTCTGCGGCGATTGTGGCATGGAAACCGCCGGTTTTGGCAGGACGTGACGAACTTTGACATAGCCGCCGGCCAACGGAAACGGGCGCAGGCGTTGCGGCGCCCGGTGGTCCGGCGGCGTGCCGGCGCGGCGCGGACGGCACGCCGGATCGCGCGGCCGCACGGGCGGCCGCAGGCGGCTCAGTGCTGCAGCCGGATTTCGACGCGGCGGTTGCTGGCGCGGCCTTCTGGCGTCGCGTTGGATGCGACCGGATCGGCCTTGCCGCGGCCCGAGACCGTCATCGAGTCGGTCTTCAGCCCGTGCGCCTTCAGATAGGCGGCGACCGCTTCGGCCCGGCGCTTCGACAGCGCGAGGTTGTAGTCGTCGCTGCCCACCGAATCGGTGAAGCCGGTGACCGTCACTTGCGAGTACGTGCGGTCGGCGCGCTCGCTCAGCAGCCGGTCCAGCGATTCGCGCGCGGTCGGCGCGAGCGTCGCGTGGTCGGTGGCGAACAGCGCGTCGCCCGACAGGTTCACGCGTTCGACCACGGCGGCGGCCGGCTCGGCGGCCGAGGCCGCTTCGGCCGGTGCGGCGCCGCACTGGAAGACCAGCGTGGCCGGATCGGATTTGTCGCGCAGCGCGCGGGCCGAGTCCACGGCGCGCACGGGCTCGTTGCCGCAGATCTTGCGAGCGGCCTTCATGCAGGTCTGCGGGCCCGACAGCAGGCCGTGGCAGTCCACCTGGAAGGTGCGCACGCCGTCGCGCGGCTGCAGTTCGGAGGCGCTGAAGGTCGGGCCGGATGCGGTCGAGCACGCGGCGAGGGCCGTTGCGGAAAGCGCGAGCGCAAGAGCGAGTTTGTTCACGGTGACGTCCTTAAAGCTTGGGTTGACCGAGGCCCGCCGCGCGGTGCGCGGCGGGCTCGTCCTGCCGTCGGAGCCGCGGGCCGCCCGGCTGGCGGGCCGGACGGCCGGGCGGCGCGACGCATTACTTCCACTGATACAGCATGCCGGCGCCGATCACCTTCTGACCGCCGCTGAAGCCGCCGTTGATCGACGCCTTCAGGTTCTCCGTGATGCGCGCCTGCATGTTGACCGCCATCGCCTTCTGGCCGAGGAAGGTCGACGTGCCCACGCCCATCCCGAAGTTGGCGTCGCGATCGAGCTGCGGGATCGACGCCATCGCGCCGACGGCCGCGATACCCTGCTTCGCCATCTGGTCGGTCTGCTGCAGTTGCGAACCCAGCGAGTTGATCTGTGCCTGCTGGCCCGACAGTGCCGTCGACAGCGTCGTCTGCACCTGCGTCAGCTGGTTCACGTTCACCGCGTCGGTGCCTTGCGTACCCGGCGCGACGTTCGTGATCTGGCGCTGCTGCTGGTCGCTACCGACCGACACCACGTTCGAGCGACCGCCGTCGTTCGAACCCGCGCCGATCGCCACCGAGTTCGAGCCGGCGGTGACGACCGGGACGTCGGTGCCCTTGCCGTTCATGTCGGCCGCGATGCCGTTGTTGTTGGCTGCACGCGTCGTGTTGTTGTTGATCGACGTCGACAACTGGTTCAACTGGTTGTTGATGTTCGTCACGCCGGTCGACAGCGATGCCACGTTGCTGTTCGTCGTGCTCAGGCCGGTGGACAGCGAACCGATGCCGGTCGAAGTCGACGTCGACAGCGAGTTGACGTTGCTGTTCGTCGTGCTGAGGCCCGTCGACAGCGAGTTGATCGCGGTCGAGGTCGACGTGGACAGCGAGGCCACGTTGCTGTTCGTCGTGCTCAGGCCGGTCGACAGCGAGTTGATGCCGGTCGACAGGGATGCGACGTTCGACGCGGTGGACGTCGACAGCGCGTTGATCGCGTTGTTCGTCGCGTTCAGCTGGCTGCCGTTGATCGCGTCCGTGCTCGTGGCCGAGATCCGACCCGCGGCGACGTTCGTGATCTGGCGTTCCTGGCCCGGTGCGCCGACGCTCACCACGCCGACCGGCGAGCCGCCCGCGAACGGGTACGTGACGCCGCCGATCGTGGCGCTCGAGGTGCCGACCGCCGCGGCCGTGACCGAGTTCGCGCCGAGTGCGATCGAGTTCGCGACGTTCGCTTGCGCGTTCGTGCCGAAGGCGAGCGCGTCGGCGGCGGTGGCCTTGGCGGCCGAGCCGTAGGCCTGTGCGCCGGTGGCGCTGGCCGTGGCCTGGCTGCCCAGCGCGATCGTGTTGTCCGCGGTGGCCTGGTTCGAGCTGCCGAGGGCGAGCGCGCTGGCGCCGGTTGCCGTGTTCTGGTTGCCGAGGGACACCGCGCCGTCGCCGGTCGCCGTATTGTTCGCACCCATCGCCACGGCGCCGGTACCCGTCGCCACGTTCGGATCGCCGATCGCGACCGCGCCATCGCCCGATGCGGTGTTGCCGGAGCCGATCGATACCGCCTTGCCGCCCGTTGCCGATGCGTTCTGGCCGATCGCGACCGCGCCTGCCGTCTGCGCGTTCGAGCCGTCGCCGACTGCCACGCTGCTCGCACCCGCCGCGCTGGCGTTCACGCCGGCGGCGAGGGCGTTGGTGCCGGTTGCACCGGTGTTGTCGTAGTTGGCTTGCTGCACGCCGTTGTCGTTGACGCTGTAGTAGTGCGTCTTCGCGGCGTTGATCGCGGTCGAGGTCGAGGTCGACAGCGACGACACCGAGCTGTTCGTGCTGCTCAGGCCGGTGGACAGCGAGCCGATGCCGGTCGACGTCGAGGTGGACAGCGACAGGATCGTGCTGTCCGTGCTGCTCAGGCCGGTGGACAGCGAGCTGATGCCGGTCGAGGTCGAAGTCGACAGGGACGTGATCGAGCTGGTGGCCGACGACAGACCCGTCGAGGTGGAGGTCGACAGGGAGCTGATCGAGCTGTTGGCCGAGGACAGGCCGGTCGACGTCGAGGTCGACAGGGACGACACCGAGCTGTTGGTCGAGCTCAGGCCAGTGGACAGCGAGCTGATGCCGGTCGAAGTCGAAGTCGACAGGGACGTGATCGAGCTGTTGGCGGACGACAGGCCGGTCGAGGTGGAGGTCGACAGGGACGACACCGAGCTGTTGGTCGAGCTCAGGCCAGTGGACAGCGAGCTGATACCGGTCGAAGTCGAGGTCGAGAGCGACGTGATCGAGCTGTTGGCCGACGACAGACCCGTCGAAGTCGAGGTCGACAGCGAGGTGATCGAGCTGTTAGCCGACGACAGCCCCGTCGAAGTCGAAGTCGACAGCGACGTGATGGAGCTATTGGCCGACGACAAGCCGGTCGAAGTCGAGGTCGACAGCGACGTGATCGAGCTATTCGCCGAGGACAGACCCGTCGAAGTCGAGGTCGACAGCGACGTGATGGAACTGTTTGCCGACGAGAGGCCGGTCGACGTCGAAGTCGACAGCGACGTGATCGAGCTGTTTGCCGACGAGAGGCCGGTCGAAGTCGAAGTCGACAGCGACGTGATCGAGCTGTTCGCGGACGAAAGACCCGTCGAAGTCGAAGTCGACAACGACGTGATCGAGCTGTTAGCCGACGACAGGCCGGTCGAAGTCGAGGTCGACAGCGAAGTGATCGAGCTGTTGGCCGACGACAGGCCGGTCGAGGTCGAGGTCGAGAGCGAAGTGATCGAGCTGTTAGCCGACGACAGACCGGTCGAGGTCGAAGTCGACAGCGAGGTGATCGAGCTGTTCGCGGACGACAAGCCGGTCGAAGTCGAGGTCGACAGCGAGGTGATCGAGCTGTTAGCTGACGACAGCCCCGTCGAGGTCGAGGTCGAGAGCGAAGTGATCGAACTGTTAGCCGAGGACAGACCCGTCGAGGTCGAAGTCGACAGCGAGGTGATCGAGCTGTTCGCGGACGACAAGCCGGTCGAAGTCGATGTCGACAGCGAGGTGATCGAGCTGTTAGCTGACGACAGCCCCGTCGAGGTCGAGGTCGAGAGCGAAGTGATCGAGCTATTCGCCGACGACAGGCCGGTCGAGGTCGACGTGGACAGCGAATCGATCGAGCTATTAGCCGACGAGAGGCCGGTCGAAGTCGAGGTCGACAGCGAGGTGATCGAGCTATTAGCCGAAGACAACCCCGTCGAAGTCGAAGTCGACAGCGACGTGATCGAGCTGTTAGCCGACGAGAGGCCGGTCGAGGTCGAAGTCGAGAGCGACGTGATCGAGCTGTTGGCCGACGACAAGCCCGTCGAAGTCGAAGTCGACAGCGAAGTGATCGAGCTATTGGCCGACGACAGGCCGGTCGAGGTCGAAGTCGAGAGCGACGTGATCGAGCTGTTGGCCGACGAGAGGCCGGTCGAGGTCGAAGTCGAGAGCGACGTGATCGAGCTGTTGGCCGACGAGAGGCCGGTCGAGGTCGAGGTCGAGAGCGACGTGATCGAGCTGTTAGCCGACGAGAGGCCGGTCGAGGTCGAGGTCGAGAGCGACGTGATCGAGCTGTTAGCCGACGAGAGGCCGGTCGAGGTCGAAGTCGAGAGCGACGTGATCGAGCTGTTAGCCGACGAGAGGCCGGTCGAGGTCGAAGTCGAGAGCGACGTGATCGAGCTGTTAGCCGACGACAGACCCGTCGAGGTCGAGGTCGACAGTGAGGTGATCGAACTGTTAGCCGACGACAGGCCGGTCGAGGTCGAAGTCGAGAGCGACGTGATCGAGCTATTCGCGGACGACAAGCCCGTCGAAGTCGAAGTCGAGAGCGACGAGATCGAGCTATTGGCCGACGAAAGACCGGTCGAGGTCGAGGTCGACAGCGAGGTGATCGAGCTATTCGCGGACGAAAGGCCCGTCGAGGTCGAAGTCGAGAGTGACGTGATCGAGCTGTTAGCCGACGACAAGCCCGTCGAAGTCGAGGTCGACAACGAGGTGATCGAGCTATTCGCGGACGACAGGCCCGTCGAGGTCGAGGTCGACAGCGACGTGATGGAGCTATTGGCCGACGACAGACCGGTCGAGGTCGAAGTCGAGAGCGACGTGATCGAGCTGTTGGCCGACGACAGGCCGGTCGAGGTCGAAGTCGACAGCGACGTGATCGAGCTATTCGCAGACGACAGGCCCGTCGACGTCGAGGTCGAGAGTGACGTGATGGAGCTGTTAGCCGACGACAGGCCGGTCGAGGTCGAGGTCGAGAGTGACGTGATCGAGCTGTTAGCCGACGAAAGACCGGTCGAAGTCGAGGTCGACAGAGACGTGATCGAGCTGTTGGCCGACGACAGGCCGGTCGAGGTCGAAGTCGACAGCGACGTGATCGAGCTGTTGGCCGACGAGAGGCCCGTCGAGGTCGAGGTCGACAGCGAGGTGATCGAACTGTTAGCCGACGACAGGCCAGTCGAAGTCGAAGTCGAGAGCGACGTGATCGAGCTGTTAGCCGACGAGAGGCCGGTCGAGGTCGAAGTCGAGAGCGACGTGATGGAGCTATTGGCCGACGAAAGACCCGTCGAGGTCGAGGTCGACAGCGACGTGATCGAGCTGTTGGCCGACGACAGGCCGGTCGAGGTCGAAGTCGACAGCGACGTGATCGAGCTATTGGCCGACGACAAGCCGGTCGAGGTCGAGGTCGACAGCGACGTGATGGAGCTATTGGCCGACGACAAGCCGGTCGAAGTCGAGGTCGACAGCGAAGTGATCGAGCTGTTAGCCGACGACAGGCCGGTCGACGTCGAGGTCGAGAGCGACGTGATCGAGCTATTGGCCGACGACAGACCGGTCGAGGTCGAAGTGGACAGCGACGAAATGGCGCTGGTCGCAGTACCGACTTGCTGGGCGACCGAATACAGTTGGCTGCCGTTGATCGCGTCGGTACTGGTGGAGGTCACTTGACCCGCGGCGACATTGGTGACTTGTCGTTCCTTGCCGGCATCACCCACGCTGACGACGCCGACTGGCTTGGCGCCAGCGAATCCGCTGAACGTCACGCCGTTGACGGTCGCGCTGCTCGTGGGCGTTGCCGCGACGGTCTTCGAGTCGGCGCCAAGTGCGACGGAGTCGTCTGTGCTGGCGACCGCGCCGAGGCCGATGGCGACGGAGTTGATCGTGCTGGCGACGGCGCCCGAGCCAATGGCGACAGCGTCGGTGCCCGTTGCGGTGCTGTCGGCGCCGGTCGAGTTCGCGTGGAAGTACTTGATGCCCTGGCTGTTGATGTTGTTGATCGCCGAGCCGACGCTGTTGGCGGTCGACGTCGTGCCGTTCGCGTTGTATGTGGTGTACGACGGGGCCGAAACCTTGCCTGTCGTCGGGTCGTACGTCGAACCGCCGCCAAGTGCCGAGGCGGTGCTGCTGCCGAGGTTGTCCGTCTTCGTCGAGACCGTGCTCAGGCCGGTGGACAGCGAGTTGATTCCGGTCGAGGTCGAAGTCGACAGCGACGAAATCGAGCTATTAGCCGACGAGAGGCCGGTCGACGTGGAAGTCGAAAGCGACGTAACGGAGCTGTTTGCCGAGCTGAGGCCGGTGGACAGCGAGTTGATGCCGGTCGAGGTCGAGGTCGAGAGAGAGCCGATCGAGCTATTAGCCGAGGAGAGACCCGTCGACGTGGAAGTCGAAAGCGACGTAACCGAGCTGTTTGCCGAGCTGAGGCCGGTGGACAGCGAGTTGATGCCGGTCGAAGTCGAAGTCGACAGCGACGTGATCGAGCTGTTAGCCGACGAGAGGCCGGTCGACGTGGAAGACGACAACGACGTAACCGAGCTGTTAGCCGAGCTGAGGCCGGTGGACAGCGAGTTGATGCCGGTCGAGGTCGACGTGGACAGCGACGAAATCGAGCTATTAGCCGACGAGAGGCCGGTCGACGTGGAAGTCGAAAGCGACGTAACGGAGCTGTTTGCCGAGCTGAGGCCGGTGGACAGCGAGTTGATGCCGGTCGAGGTCGAGGTCGAGAGAGAGCCGATCGAGCTATTAGCCGAGGAGAGACCCGTCGACGTGGAAGTCGAAAGCGACGTAACCGAGCTGT
>NZ_JACCQC010000036.1:0-65470 GCF_015712225.1 Burkholderia sp. 9775_39
GAACCATCGGCGGCGAAGTCGTACTTCGTGTAGCTCTTGTCGAGGTTGAAGTTGTACTGCTGCGTGGCCTTGCCATCCGTACCGTAGAAGATGTCCAGCGTCTTGAAACCGTTCGCGTTGAACTTCGCGTACTCGGTCATCTGGCCAGTTGTGCCGTAGAGCGAGGCAGTCTGCGAACCATCGGCGGCGAAGTCGTACTTCGTGTAGCTCTTGTCGAGGTTGAAGTTGTACTGCTGCGTGGCCTTGCCATCCGTACCGTAGAAGATGTCCAGCGTCTTGAAACCGTTCGCGTTGAACTTCGCGTACTCGGTCATCTGGCCGGCCGTGCCGTAGAGCGAGGCAGTCTGAGAACCATCGGCGGCGAAGTCGTACTTCGTGTAGCTCTTGTCGAGGTTGAAGTTGTATTGTTGCGTCACCTTGCCATCGGCACCGTAGAAGATGTCCAGCGTTTTGAAACCGTTGGCGGCATACTTCGCATACTCCACGATTTGTCCGTTGGCACCGTACAGCGTTGCCGTACTTAATGCGAGATCCTCATATCGGTTCGCCTGCTTCTCCCCAGTCGAAAATGTGATGGCAATGGATTTAACGGCCCTACCGAACAAATCAAATGAATATTCCAGAGAAACAATAGGAGCTTGGACGAGATGTTTTGAGGATGCGCCGTGCGATTTTCCGTAGTAACCGTAATATGTCTCGTTCAGATTCGCCCCCGGACTTGTCTGTGCCAAATAGCTACCCGCGACCTCGATCATCGCTTGCTTCAGGATATCATCCGACATCTTGCCAACATTTGCATTGTAAATCTTGGTCAGCATATTATAGATGTCATATCCTGGCATTGTGGCGTAGTCCGGTCGATCACCCAGCACGGTGATTTGCGGTCCGCCACGCTGGATGATTTCTCGCGCCACCAGCCAGTTGTTATAGGCAGCCTCTGCTTCCTTGGTCACGCCAATGATTGCCGCAAGATCAAAATCATTCTGCATAGCAGAAGCATATTGGCGGTCAACCGCCGCATCACGTGCATCATTGATATAGTGCCCGATTTCATGACTCAACACTCCGACAAAGACTCGCGGGTCGAGCTGATCATAGGTCTTATTGCCATACTTCCCGAATTGAATGGTCTTTATTTTGGTATCCCAGATCATACCATTCCCGTCCGCACTGACCTGAATAGGGCGAACCTCGTCTTTCAAAACATCGCTATTGTATTTCAACAATTGATCCACAAGCGCTGGACTCCGATTGATCAGATCGAGTTCATCCTGAGTTATCTTGATGTTGACAAACATCGCTTCTTTGCCGGTAATAACTGACATATTATTTATTCCATTTTACTATTTTGAAAAAATCCAAAATCACGAAGACACTCGTCCTCTCCAAACCGAAAGTAAGCCCTGATACCCTTTACCTTCGGACTATCGTAAGAAAAGGACGACCACGAAGCATGTGGGTTTACAGATCGATCAACTTTACGAAATACATCTTTTAGATCAATTGGATTAATGCAAATCGCCGTCGTATTCATTGACACGGAAATTATGACGTTCTCGAAATTTCTGTCGCGGGGTCGAAATATTCCATATCGAAAATCCTCCAGTCGATATTCCTTTGCACCTCCCCTTTGTTTGACTTCACTTCCGTAGCCGAGAATTAATTGGTCGGTACTTTCATAGACTGGCGTCTCAGGCCCCTTTACAAGGTCAATCTGCAATCGCTTTCCAACAAAGTCCACGTCGGTCAAATCGTTCGAGTCCGCTACAGTCTTAATGTCACGTAGAATGTCGCGTGATGAACGAACCGGCGCCGAGCCCACCTTGTAATTCGCACATGCCGTGAGAGCGACGATTCCCGACGCGAGCAAGAAAAGTGAAATCTTCCTCATTTGACACCAAGCCCTTTAATCAAGACCAATTGATTTGGCATTTATAATTGGAGATCCCATCAGGTCGATTAATTAGAATCGACTGAATCCGGATACATTGCCATCGGATTTTCCAGCTTAACGAAGCTAAGGCGACTCGTCATTGCAGGTGAAATTCCCGGAAACGCATCTGACTGCGCATGGTGCAGACTACTTATCAGGTGAGCAGAAGAAACCTCCGGCTGGGCAAAATCGATATTACTTACCACCACCGCACCCTCAATACCGACCACTTTCACAGCCTTCATAAACCTTACCCCTTTTAAAAAATCACTCAGTTATCAGATTACGGGATTGATCTAACAGACCCCGAATTCATGAAAAAACACCTTGCCAAATAGGTTATATCTTCGGCCACCGCTTCGAGCTACTCAGATCGGCAGCACCCGACTGGACGTACGCGCGTGCGTCGGCCTCAGTTCATCGTAAACCGAGCGCCTTCGTTTCAGAAACGAAACTTTCATAGCGCAGTTTTCGTTGGCCCTCCGTCTCATCATCATTTTTATTTCTCTTAATCTCAATAAGAACACTAGAAAGCTCGGCATTCTGATTGAATCCAACCGCAATTGTCTTCTCGATTTGATCATCTACCTGCTGGTACTGCAACGTCCGGTTTCCATGAGGTACCGTTGGTGCACCTGGACCACCGTGGGGAGATGGCTGCGGCGGAACAAGAACAAATCTCTTCGCGAATATTTTCAAGGTCGCCTCGAAATCCGGGCCACCTTTGGACATTCCAAAATTCAGGGCTGCTGTGCCATACCTGATTGATGAATCGTTTTCCCGCCCCCAAATCGAGCACCCGGTGCCGATCCTCCAAAGAACTCCGATGTCTTTATTCTCTGAAATACTGAATCCGACACGTTCCCCGAAATCGAAATATCGCGCCCAGCTCCATCGCGCTGCTCGATTACACTTACCATTTCTAGGTTGAAAATATCTTTCATATTTTCAATTTTATAAAATTTATCCTGAAGCAGGAGATCTCCATCAAAAATCACCTTAAAATTCCCGACCAAATCGACAGCATTTTTCGGCCTGGATGTCATTTTCGTCGCCCCTCCACCCTCTTTCGAGCAAATTAATCTGACAATGATTGAATCTAACTCTTCCGTAAACCCCAGATAGCTTTTCCATGAAGTATGCGGTTGATACACGTATTTGCGTTGTCCAGAATGCTGACTGCACGGCACCGTAGCCGACGCGTCGGACGCGGGTGCGACCTGCGCATAACTAGTGCTCGCGGTTGCGGTAGCCACTACGACAACTAGAGCTGCACCCCTCATCATCCTGCCCGCTAAAATCCACATATAAAAAGTCCTGGAGTCGATCCGATGCCCCATTGAATCAATCCCGCATCGATTTCCGAATCCCGTCCTTAACCGGTTCGAGCAGATAATCGAAGGCCGAGCGCGCATGCGTGCGGATATACACCTCGGTCCGGAGCCCTGGCCCGAGTGCGACCGGTTCCTTGGCGAGACGGTTGGCCTTCTCCAGTGCTTGCGCCGGCACCTCAACCCGCACCACGTAGAAGCGCGTGCGCTTATCGCTGTCGGTCAGCGCGTCTGCCGAAACGTATGTGACCTTGCCGTCGAGCATCGGTGTGGTGCGCGAGTTGTAGGCCGTCAACCGGACGTCGGCGTGGCTTCCGGGTGCGATCTCGCGAACGTCGTCCGGACGGATGTTCGCTTCCACGATCAACGGCGCCCCTTCGGGAACGACGTCAACGATGGGCTCGCGAGGCGCAACCACAGCCCCGATCGTATGCACCTTCAAACCAACGATCACGCCCGCGACCGGTGCGGTCACACGGCTCCGGGCCGACTGATCGCGGACTGGACGAAGTCGCTCACCGATCTGGACTGCGCGTGTGGTGGCTTCCTTAAGCTCATCGTCAGCCGCCTTCACATAGTCGTGACGCAGCCCGGCAATTCGGAGTTCGAGATCAGTCTGCCGCTGCTTCGCGCGGCTCAGATCAGCGGCGCCTGACTGGACGCGCGACAGTGCATCAGCCTCGGCCCGCCGCAAATCGAGCACCTTCGTTTCAGCAACGAAACCTTCCTGTTGCAACGTTTCGTTGGTCCGCCGCTGCTGGCGCGCCATGTCGTAGCTGCGGTTCATCGTCTGAATCAACTGCGAACTGATCGCGATTTCCTGGCGGGTCTGTGCCAGTTCGGTGCGCAGCATCGTGCTCTGGTCGACGAACGCACGCCGGCGCGCGATGAACAGCGAAGACTCGCGTGCCAGCAACTCGGCAACGCGCGGATCGTCGCGCTGTTTCTCCAGCGCTGCCGGGAACGCCAGCGTTTCCTTCAGTTCGCGCTCGGCGGAAAGGCGTGCGATCTTCGCTTGTTCCGCGTCGGATTGCGCCTGCAACGCCGACAATTCGGCCGCCGGACTCACGTTGTCCAGCACAACCAGCACTTGGCCCGCCTTCACACGGTCGCCATCCCGGACCAGGATTTGCTTCACGATCCCGCCTTCCAGGTGCTGCACTGTTTTGCGTTCGCCTTCGGTGCGCACCGAGCCCTCTGCGACGACGGCGCCAGAAATCGGCGCGAGCGCGGCCCACACCCACATCAAGCCCAGACCGACGACAACCCCGCCGACGCTGGCGCCGATCAACCGGCGCGGCAACGGCAGCATGCTGTCGTCGGACGCCACGGAAGCGGGCCACCAGCGTTTCAGACTTTCGCTCACACGATGTAATGCCATGGATGTTCTCATCGGTTGCCTTCCATCGCCGGATCAAGCGTTGGCACCCGGGCGGCCTGCAACGAAGACCGGCTTGCCTGCAATGCAGCGAAATCGATTCCCTGCGGTGAGCCGCTGGCGTCGTCGGTTTGCCCATTCGCCGTGCACGAGCCGCTATCGGCCTGCTCCAGTCCAAGTGGCATTTCAAGCCGTTCCACTTGGCCATCTTTCAGCCGCAATATCCGGTCAGCCAGTGCGAGCAGCGACGGCCGGTGGGTGACCGCAATGATAGTCATTCCATCGGCTTTCAGATGGCGCAGCACGCGTTCGAGCGCGGCTTCCCCCATCGTGTCGAGGCTCGCATTGGGTTCGTCCAGCAGCAGCACGGCTGGTTCGCCGTACAAGGCACGCGCGAGGGCGATGCGCTGACGCTGGCCGCCGGACAACAGCTCTCCCGCGTCACCGATCAGCGTCTCGTATCCATCGGGGAGATTCAAGATCATCTCGTGAACCTCCGCCCGCTTCGCCGCGCGCACGATTGCGGCCGAATCGAGCGGGAGCGGCTTCGCGGTCCGGGCGATGTTTTCCGCGACGGTGCCTGCGAACAGCTCGACGTCCTGCGGCACGTATCCGAGATACCGGCCCAGGGAAGATCGGGGCCACTGCGCCATGTCAGCGCCGTCCAGCCGCACCGCACCTGCCTGCGGTCGCCACAATCCCGCGATGACCCGCAGCAACGTCGATTTACCGGATGCGCTAGGCCCCGTGATCACCAGCGTCTGGCCCGCGGCCAGCGTGAAATTGATACCGCGCAGCAGCAGCCGTCCCAGGCCTGGCGTTCGCGACGGCACGCTGAACGCGATCTGCTCGACCCGAATTTCGCCGGTGGGCGGTGGCAACGCGATCGGTTCGGCCTCGGTCTGACTGACCAGCAGTGCCTCCAGGCGAGGCCATGCCTCGCGCAGCTCGCCGGCCTGCCTCCAGTTGCCAATCAACTGTTCGATCGGCGCCAACGCCTTGCCGAGCAGGATGGTTGTGGCCAGCATCACGCCCGGCGTCGCATGGCCCGAAATCACGAGCCATGCGCCAGCCGCCATCATGATCACCTGGATCGCCTGCCGCAGCCCCTTCGTCAAGTCGCGATAAAACGCACTGCGATCCGACACGTCGCGCTGCGCGGCGATGTAGTCGCGCTTGCGCACATCCCAAGCGCCCACCAGGTTATCCGTCATGCCGAGCACGGTCATGACTTCGGCATTGCGGATGAGGTGCTGGTAGAACGTATCCCCCTCCCGCTGCCGGGCGAGGTAAGACTCGATGCCCTTGCGCGTGAGCCGGTCGTTGACCAGTGCGACACTCACCAACAGCAGCGCGCTGAGCACTGCAATCAGCGCCAAGGACCAGTGAAAGAAGCCGATGACCACCACGTAGACCACCAACCAAGGCGCATCGAAAAACGCGATCACGCCCGACCCTGCGAGAAACGCCCGCAGCGTATTGATGTCACCCTGGCTCGCGAGCGCGCGTGACGGCAGCCGATAGGCGTGAGCGGAAATCTGCGCCTGCAACGCGAGTCGCTCGAGCCGGTTGCCGATTCGCACGCCCAGGTCCGACAAGATCCGGCTGCGGGCAATATCGACGCCGATATTCATCCCGAGTGCGATCGCCATGAAGGCCATCAACATCAGCAGCGTTTGAATGCTCTGGCTCGGTAGCACGCGGTCGTAGACCTGCAGCAGGTAGATGGTCGGCGTCAGCAGCAGCAAATTTGACGCGATACCGAACGCGGCCGCGATCACCAGATGGCGCCTGATGAGTTGATACATCAGCGTCCTCCCGATGCGCCGGAGCTCGCGATACGGGCGAGCGGGCGCTCGACCAACATCGTATCGAGTGCCGCAAGGTCGGCCTCGTCCAAGTCGGCGGTGCTGGCTTTCAGCTTCAGCGCTTGGGCGAGCGTTTCCGTACGGGCGCGCGCGAAATCGCGCTGGGCCCGGTAGAGCTTGTCGCCTGCGTCGAGCACATCAGCGTTCACGCGAACGCCGACCCGGTAGCCGGTCTGATTCGAGCGCAACGCGACCGTGGCGGACCGCACCGCACTCGCCAGCGCATCGGTCTGCGCCAGTCCCCGTGTGACGCTCGAATACGCGTCGTGGGCCGTGAGCCGGGCACTACGCTGGGCGTCGTCCAGATCTTCGCGAGCCTTGTCTTCCAGCGCGAGCGCTTCGCGAATCTTGCTGCGGGTCATCAGCCCGTCGGTCAGCGGCAACGAGATCTGGATGCCGACGTAGCCGGAGCTGCCGCGGCTCGCACCGGTGTAGAAGTTCGTCTGTCCATTGATAAACGCCGCGTTGCCGTTGCTGGCATTGCCGACCAGCGAGACGGTGGGATAGTCACCGGCGCGCGCCTTGCTTCGCTCGCGGCTGGCAAGCTGGATTGCGATCATTTTTCGACGCACTCCGTAATCTGCGGTGGCGGCCGTGCCCATCCACTGTTGCAGGTCTGCGGGCGCCACGGGCGGAAGACGCGCACCGTCACGCCATCCGTCTACACTGTCGACAGGATGACCGACAATCTTCTGGAGCGCCGCGTAGCTGGTATCGCGCTGCGTTTGCGCGGCGACTTCATCGGCCCGTGCAGCATCGAAGCCGGCCAATGCCTCGTTCGTATCCACGATGGTCGCATCCCCCAGTGCGAAGCGGCGCTTCGCGAGCGCCAGTTGTTCCGCGACGGCCTTGCGGTGAGCGATGGCAAGCGCGAGGTCGTCCTGCGCATTCAGTGCGGCCAGATAGGCCTGAGCTAGACGAAGGAGCAATTCCTGCTTCGCTTGCGCCAACGCCAGATCGGCATCCATCGCGAGCAGCTGGCCCTGCTGCCAGTTTTCCCAGGCGGCCCAATTGAAGAGTGGCTGGCTCAGCGTCAAGGTGAAGCCATTTGTCGAATAGCCGGGTATGGTCTGGCCGGGAATCCGCACGCCATTGCGATAGATGACCTGCTGGATACCGACTTGCGGCAACAGTCCCGCTCGCCCTTGCGGGGATTTTTCGATCCCCGCACGCCACGCAGCTTCGGCGCTCCTGAACGTGGCATCTTGGGCGAGCGCCTCGCTGGCGAGATTCGCCAGACTCGACGCGTTGGCATGTGTAGCCGATATGACCACAAGAAAGCAGGAGATTGCCTTTAGCGCATTGCGCGCAGCGTACCGAGGATGCCCGACCTTGCGGTTGGGCTCTCGTGACATGCCCCCATCTGTTCGACTGTGCCGACTGCAGTTGCTCATCGTTTTCCTTTATTCGCGCATCCACTGCAGTTGAGTCGAGCGCAAACGTTTGTCTTACTGAGCGCAGTTGCACATCACATTGCAGATCTTTTCGAGTGTATGAAAAACATTAATTGGTAAAAATAGAACGAGTCCGAACTCCTTTAGCGCTTCACTAGAAAGAGTCTGAAAATCCAAGAAATTCGAACGTCAGTCGCACCCGATTAACATGCAATCGACCGTCCTTGGACATCGCCCAAAAGGTAAGCGGCCTCGGATATCGCCACCCGACCGCCGGGATCGCGCTGAAGGCGCATTAGGTATGTCGGGTAACAGTGATTTTCTATAGTGGTTTGAATAACCACGGGAGGGTGCGCTGTGCTGGAGCAATTTGAGTCTTCAATCCAATCAATTTGCACCACGACAGCGGAAATGAACGACACCGCGAACCGGTAAGCCGCCGCGCCCTCCATGGGACTCACCGGAAAATAACGCAAGCCTCCATCGGAAATCGGCTGCCCGCCGGTTCAACGGGCACACGTCAGGCCGGCACCAGCTCGAAACTGAGCCGCTTGCCGAGCGCGGCAGCCGCGCTCGCGAGCGTCGCCAGCGTGAGGCTCGTGTCGGTTTCGTCGAGCAGACGGTTGAGCGCGGCGCGGCTGGTTTTCATCCGCGCGGCCATCGCCGTTTTCGTGATCTGCTGCGCCTTCATTTCCTGCCCGATCTGCCACGCGATCACGCGCTTGATCGCGGTGGCGGTGGCTGCTTCGAGATTGCCGTCCGCTTCGAGGAAGGCGTCGAAATCGCTGCCGATATACGGATTGTTCGTGGTCGTCATGTCGTACTCCAGGTGCATGGCGTCGCCGGCTGCCCGACCGTCGAAGACGGTGTGCTCCAGCGTAACCGGGGAATTCAGATGGCGCGCGTCAGCGTTTTCAGGCGCGCGACGGTGACGTCGAGATCGTCCGACGGCGTGGCCCGCGACTGCTTGAAGAAGCCGTGCAGCAGCACCATCGTGTCGCCGACGACCGTGAACAGCACGCGTGCGCTTCGCCCCGGCACCGTCACGCGGATCTCCCACAGATCCTTCGCCCTCTTCCGGACCAGCGGCATGCCGAGCGGCCAGCCGAGTTGAACGGTCTTGATCTCTTCGCCGATCGCCCTTCGCTCCACTCGCCCGAGCGCGTTGAGCCATTCGCGCACCGGCTCGTGGCCGCGGGCCGTCCGGAAGAACCGCACGCCGAGCGTGACCTGAATCTGCTGTCTCGCCATCGTCTTGTCGCCAATCGTATCAAAAACGGTACGATATGCCAAGCACCCGATGACGGCTACTGACCGGATGGCCAGTCCCGCAGCAAGAAAGAGAAAGGAGATCGGGTCCGGCGCATCGCCAGGCCCGATGAATCAACGCTTGCCGCGAGCAGGCTTGCGCGCCGTGCGTGGCGCCCGGTGCGGGCGCGCATCGCCGAACCGCGACCGAGCGATGTCGCGCACCGCGTCGATCAGCGTCCGCGCGACCGGCGACGGCTGCGCATCGGTACGCAGCACGAGCCCGACCGGCTCGTCGGTGCCCGCAGACGGCAGCGGCAGGCGCGCGAGCGCACCGGCCGACAGATCGTATTCGGCGGCATAGAGCGGCACGAACCAGACCGCGTCGTTCTCGAGCGCCAGCGCGCGCGCAACCGATACCGACAGCACCTCGATGAACGAATCCAGCGGCGGCGCGCCGCATGCGCCGAGCAGTTGCTCGGCCGACTGGCGGATCAACGTGCCGAACGGCGGCAGCACGACCGGATAGCGCGCCAGCTCGGCGGCCGGCGCCACGCTCGCGAGCAGCGGATGCCCGGCGCGCACGACCGCGACGAGCGGCTCGTTGTACAACTGCTCGAACGCGAGCCCGATCATTCGCTCCGGCTCCGACAGCCGGCCGATCGCGCATTCGATGGCCCCGGATTTCAGACGCTCGAGCAACTCAGCGTTCGCGGCCGTCGCGATCCGCACGACGATACGCGGCCAGCGCGCGGTCAACGCCTTCATCAAGGCCGGCGCAAGCGAGGCCGCGACGGTCGGCAGCATGCCGATTTCCAGCGTCGCGGCGGCGGCCCCGCCCTCGCGCGCCAGCAGCCCGACGCCCTGACGCAGCGCCAGCACGCACGCATTCGCGTGCGGCATGAACAGTTGCGCTTCGCGGGTCGGCTGCGCGCCGTGCCGGCCGCGCTCGAACAGCTTCACGCCGAGGATCGCCTCCAGCTCGGCGATCGTCTTCGACACGGCCGGTTGCGTGATCGACAGGCTTTCGGCCGCTTTCTGCACGCCGCCCAACTGCGCGACCGCGAGAAAACACTGCAGGTGCCGGAATTTGACACGGCCGTCGGCGATACGGTTATTCATAACGGGTGGTTATGCGAATGACGATGAATTGCCATTTTGCATAACTTTCCGGACAGGCCCAAGTGTTCGGGACGACGTCACCCATGGCGCCGCAGCGCGTGAAATCCGGTCGGCTCCCAGATCCGTTTCGCGATCAGCAGGGCCGTGCCGTGCTTCTGCCCGAGCGGCGCAGACGACGACTCGGCATGCAGCGCCGCCGCCTTGCTGGCGAGCCGCCGCAGTTCCTGTTCGAGCTCCGCGGCAGCCGCGTCGGTCAGCATCCCCTGCAGGAACGTCATCGTCTCGCCCGGGCCGTCGAAGCGGCTGCCGAGAAAGTCGTCGAGCACGTGCGCATGGAAGTAGCGGCGAATCGGGCCACCCGGCAGCCAGTCGAAATCGCGCGCGACGCGCACGCGAATCCGGTCGCCGGGCAACAGCGCGATCACGTTCATCCGATCGAGCATCAGCAGATATTTCACGCACTCGGCCTGCGTGAGCCGATAGGCCGACACGATGTCCTGCACGGTCCAGTAGTTGATCGCGCAGACGGCGACGAGCAGCAGTTTCTCGTCCGACACGAGCAACGCCTCCTGCGCCTCGGTCAGCACGCGCAGGCGCGGCGCGGACGCCGACGCTTCCTGCACGAGCTCGGCGAGCGTATAGCCGAGCAGTTGCGCGATCTCCACGACGCGCTCCAGCGTGAAGCGGCCGCTCGCGAACAGCCGCTTCACGCTCGTCTCGGAGACGTCGAGCGCACGCGCGACGTCCCGGTAAGTCATTCCCTGCGCCTTCAGCTGGCGCTTCAGCGTTTCGATGAGTTGGGCAGTCTCGGTCATGTTGGTATCGAAAAATGATGCTCGTGGTCGGATATTAGGCTACTCGCGTATCCGCATCAGCACTTTTGGATACTTGTCTGCATAATCCGCTCCGTCCTGTCATGCAACGACGGAGCCGAAATGACCGCCCGAATCGACACAGCCGCCTGCGAACCGCACCACGCCGCCCCGCGCGATGCACGCGCCACCGATCGCACGATGCCGCTCGCCACCGTACGCACGCTGGCGGCCGGCGCCCACGTCGGCGATCTCGTGTTCATCCGCGAGCGAGCCGGTGCACCGGATGCCGCGACGGGCGCGGCCGGCGCATGGGCCAACCGCTTCGGCATCGTCGTCGATACGTCGGGCGACGAACCGGCGATCGCGGAGTCGACGGCGTTCGGATGGACGACGCTCACGCCGCTGTCGCGTTTCGTCGCCCGGACCGACGGCGGACGCATCGCCCTGGCGCGCCGCGTCGCGGCGGCATCGGCCGACGCGCAACGCCACGTCCACGCGCTGGCCGAACGGCGAATCGATGCGCTGCTCGGCAGTCGCTTCAACCTGCGCGCGCGGCGCGGCTTCTGCGCGCAATACGTGGCCGAGGTGCTCGGCGCCGGCCACGCGGCGACACCGTCGGCCCTGCTGCGCAGCGGCACGCTGGCGCTCGAATTCGACGGGATCGTGTTCGACCCCCGCCAGCCATGACGACGGGCACGCTCAGGGAGACCGGATAACAACGAGAACAAAAGAAAAAACAGCGACGGGCTGGCTGGAGGGCCGTGCACGGGGTCGTCACCGACGACGCGAAGCCCGATCGTTTTTTCCGCTGGACAGGCTTCCTGTCCGGCGGAATTTTCATTGCCGGGACGAACATAACGAACGGTTATGCGATTCGCGAAAAAAGGTCATTTTGCATAACTTTCCGGATTGGCTAAAGTCGTGGCCATCCACTTCGCGAAATACCTATCAGGAGACGCCCGATGGATTCCCCCACGATCCTCACGCCGCGCGACTGGCCGTCGCATCCGGCCTATGTCCATCCCGAGTACCGTTCGTCCGTGAAACGCGGCCCGACCCGCCCGCTGATCCCGCTGAAGGAGAAGTTGCGCGACCAGTACGCGCCCGTCTACGGCGCGGAAGATCTCGGCGCGCTCGACCACGATCTGACGAAGAACGCCGTGAAGAACGGCGAGCCGCTCGGCGAGCGGATGGTCGTCACCGGCCGCGTGCTCGACGAAGGCGGCAAGCCCGTGCGCAACACGCTCGTCGAGGTGTGGCAGGCCAACGCGGCCGGCCGCTACGTGCACAAGGTCGACCAGCACGACGCGCCGCTCGACCCGAACTTCCTCGGCGCCGGCCGTTGCCTGACCGACGACGAAGGCCGCTACCGCTTCCTGACGATCAAGCCCGGCGCGTATCCGTGGGGCAACCATCCGAACGCGTGGCGCCCGAATCACATCCATTTCTCGCTGTTCGGCGATTACTTCGGCTCGCGTCTCGTCACGCAGATGTATTTCCCCGGCGATCCGCTGCTCGCGTACGACCCGATCTTCCAGGGCACGCCGGAAGCCGCGCGCGATCGGCTGATCTCGCGCTTCTCGATGGACATCACCGAAGAAGGCTATGCGCTCGGCTACGAATTCGACATCGTGCTGCGCGGCCGCGACGCCACCCCGATGGAGCGCTGAACCATGACGACGCTGAAGCAAACCCCTTCGCAGACGGTCGGCCCGTACTTCGCGTACGGCCTGTGCCCGCAGCAATACGACTACGACCTGAAAAGCCTGTTCACGCCGACGATCGCCGCGGCGCACGCCGAAGGCGAGCATGTGCTGCTGGTCGGGCAGGTGTTCGACGGCGACAACAACGTGGTCGGTGACGCGGTGCTCGAATTCACGCAGGTGGACGGCGCGGGCCGCTACCCCGCGTCGCGCGACGACATCGCGACATCCGGCTTCACGGGCTTCGCGCGGGTCGGCACGGGCACCGACCCGCAGCAGCGCTTCGTCGTCGAGACGGTGAAGCCGGGCCGCGTCGCCGCCGACGAGGCGCCGCACATCAACGTGACCGTGATGATGCGCGGCATCCTCACCCATGCGTTCACCCGCGTGTACTTCGACGACGAAGCCGCCGCGAACGCGGTCGACCCCGTGCTCAACGCGGTGCCGGCCGAGCGTCGCGCGACGCTCGTCGCGAAACGCGATGCGCGGCCGGGCCGCCCGGTCGTCTACCGCTTCGACATCCGCATGCAGGGGCCGGAAGAAACCGTGTTCTTCGACGTTTGACGCACGCGCCGGCGCTTGCCGGCTCCGTGCACCGGGTACCACCGCATCGCCGTGTGGCGCGATCCCGACAGGCATCGCGCCACACGGCGTTTTTGATGCGCCGTCGCGATCATTCGATGGTGCGCCGCATCGTGACCGACGCGGCTGCGGATGATTGCCCCATCGGCTTTCCGCCCCGATATCGAACGCGCGATTGAAACGCGTGCTGCAACAGCACATCAATCATGGAGCCGACACGATATCGTTTGCGCGTTATACGGCGTATGCTTCGCTATTCGCAACGCACCGGCTGGATTAAATCGTAATAAGAAATAATTGCATGCGTCATGCGCGACGCTGCCCAAGCGGCGGCCCGCGCATTTTTTCAGACAGAGTGCCTTTAAACGCGTCTGGCCGAAGGTGGCGGACGCGTATTTTTTTGGCGCGGCGGCCCGCGTACCAGCAGAGCCTGCGCCGGGTCGCGGCGCCTAGCGACGCATCTCCAGATAGCGGCTCGGCGTATCGCCCAGGATGCGGCGAAACGCCGACGTGAACGCACTCGCGCTCGCGTAGCCGAGATCGAGCGCGACGCGCGTCACCGGCTGCCCGTCGGTCAGGCGGGCAATCGCCGCGAGCATGCACACCTGCTGGCGCCATGCGGCGAAACTCACGCCCGTCTGCGCGCGGAACTGCCGCGTGAACGTGCGGCGGCTCACGCCCGCGTCGGCCGCGACCCGGTCGAGATCGGCGTCGATCGACGGCGCCGCGAACAGGTGGCGGCACACCTTCGCCAGCCGTGCGTCGGCCGGCAGCGGCGCATGCAGCGAGAGGCGCGGCATCGTCGCGATTTCCGCGACCAGCAGATCCATCAGCTTGCCCGCGCGGCCGTCGACGTCGTACATCGCCGGCAGGTCGACCGCATCGTCGAGCAATTGCCGCAGCAGCGGCGACACGCCATATACGCCGCACTGGGCCGGCAGGCCGGCCGCCTGCGCGGCATCGATGGACACGAACGCGTTAAGCATCGTGACCGGCCCGGCCATCGTCATTTCGTGCCGCACGCCGGCCGGCACCCAGCACGCGCGCTGCGGCGGCACCAGCCAGCGCCCGTGCGGCGTCGACACGCTGATCGTGCCGCGCGACGCGAACGCGAATTGCCCGCGCACGTGCGCGTGATCCGGAAACGTCGTGCCCGCCGCGAAGTCGTTGGCGAGCACGACCACGCTCCGGGGAATGTGTTCGTAGGGATCTAGCAGCGTATTTCTCACGGCTCGAATTCCATCATCAATAATCCGATATCAAAGGCCGGTCGCCTTCGAATGATCCACGATCCGCTCCACGTCCGGTCAACACAACCCGCTCGCGCTGGCCGCGACGATGGAAGCATTCCCGCTCGCCGCGACGGCCCGCCCGATCGCGTCGCGCTCGGCCGCGCGCCGGCGCACATCATCACGGCACGCGTCACCGCAGCATGAACGACATCGCCGACAGGCTGTTCAGCGTGCGCACCACGTGCTCGACCGACGGCCCGTCGAAACGCAGCGTCACCGCATCGACGCGCTCGAGCGACGGCAGCACGCAGAACAGGTCGGCGAGCGCGGCCGTCTGCACGCGCAGCGTGCACGCAGCCGGCGCCGGTCGATGCGCGCCGGCGCGCACGCCGGCCGACAGCGCCCGCGCGACCGTTTCGCGCGCGGCGGTCGCGATCCGCGCACACGAGGCGGCGGGCGTCAGCGTCTCGCCGCTCGACGCGCCGCCGGCCGTCTTGACCGTCTCGAAACGCGCGTCCGGAAACAGCGGCTGCGTTTCGTCGGCGAATACGTCGTCGCCGGTCGCGAGCGCGACATGCGCGCCATATTCGCGCGCCAGCGCGCCGTACAGGCCGGCCTCGCCGAGCTCGACGCCATTCAGCCACACCTGTGTGAACGCAAAGCTGTTGATCGTGTGCGCGAGCACGCCACGCGTCTGCGATTTCGCGTGATAGCCGATCATGAACACGAGATCGGGCTGCTGTTCGAGGCCCGCCATCATTCCGAGCGTGCGCGGCTTGCCGAGCACGACGCGCGCCCGCGCATCGAGCCCGTCGGGCAGCAGGTTGCGAAAGCCGCCATGCGAATCGTTGACCCAGACGGCCTGCGCACCGCCCGCGAACGCGCCTTCGATCGCCGCGTTCGCCTCGGCGGTCATCCAGCGGCGCGCGCGTTCGTATTCCGGATTGCCGGCGCGCGTCTGCTCGACGGCGAATACGCCGGCGACACCCTCGATGTCGGTCGAGATCAGGATCTTCATGACTGGGTCGAACGTCCTTCGTTGTCTTCGTTGAACAGCCGGTCGAGATCGGGCACCGCGTCGCGCAGCGCTTGCCGCACGTGGCCGTCGCGCCCGGCGACCGTCACCGCCTGCAGCAAGGCGTCGGCGATCGCGTGTTCGACGCTTTCGGCCGCGGCCATGAACAGCGGATCGAGCGCCGCATCGGCGACGAGGGCCGGCAGCGCGATCGTCGACGCATCGTGCGCGATCGTGTAGGCGGTCGAGAACGCGAGCGCGATGTCGCCGCTGCCATGCCCGTAGACGGAGCCCGTACGGGCCAGCCCCGCCCCCGCGCGACGCGCGAGCCGCGACAGCTGCCGCGCGTCGAGCGGCGCATCGGTGGCCAGCAACAGGATGATCGAGCCCTGCTCGGGCGGCGCAGCGTGCGCC
Source organism: Burkholderia sp. 9775_39 (assembly GCF_015712225.1). NCBI lineage: Bacteria > Pseudomonadati > Pseudomonadota > Betaproteobacteria > Burkholderiales > Burkholderiaceae > Burkholderia > Burkholderia sp. 9775_39. The sequence goes on from NZ_JACCQC010000036.1 coordinate 16,036, forward strand.
GCTTCGGCCGCGCGCCGTTGCGCGACGATGCGCCCGAGCGGCACGCCGCCGAGCGTCAGCATCGGCAGCCGGCCGAAATTCGCGAGCACGAGCGCGCCGACCGTATAGGGGCGGCCCGCCGCGACGGCCACGCGCGACGCCGAACCGATCCCGCCTTTCAGGTCGAAGCACGACATCCCGCGCCCGGCGCCCACCGCGCCGCGGGCGACGTCGCGCGACGCCGCGCGGCACGCGTCGTCGTAATGCGCGGCGGTGACCGCGAACGCCTGGATGTCGTTCAGGTAACCGTCGTTGCACTCGAACACGAGCGGATTGACGGTCGACCAGTCGCGGCCGATCCGCGGATTCGCCGCGATCGCCGCGCGGATCTGCGCCTGGGCGACCGCGCCGACGCCGAACGTGTTGGTCAGCGCGATCGGCGTGTCGAGCGTGCCGAGTTCGTCGACCTGCACGAGCCCGACGCTCTTGCCGAAACCGTTGATCACGGCGGCCCCCGCCGGCACCTTGCTGCGGTACACGTCGCCCGGATGCGGCTTCACGACGGTCACGCCCGTCTGCACGTTGCCGGCATCCAGCGTGCAATGGCCGACCGTCACCCCCGGCACGTCGGCGATCGTGCCGCGCGGCCCGGCCGGCAGCGTCGCCGTCCACATCGGTGCAGCCCGCATCAACGGCGCTCCAGCTTCGGGTCGAGCGCGTCGCGCAGCCCGTCGCCGAGCAGGTTGAACGCGAGCACGGTCAGGAAGATCGCGAGACTCGGGAACACCGCGATGTGCGGCGCCGTCACCATGTCCGCGCGCGCCTCGTTGAGCATCGCGCCCCACTCCGGCGTCGGCGGCTGCGCGCCGAGCCCGAGGAACGACAGGCTCGCGGCGGTGATGATCGACGTGCCGATCCGCATCGTGAAGTAGACGACGACCGACGACACGGTGCCCGGCAGGATGTGCCGCATGATGATCGTCCAGTCGGACGCGCCGATGCTGCGCGCGGCCTCGACGTAGGTCATGTGCTTGAGCATCAGCGTGTTGCCGCGCACGAGCCGCGCGAACGCCGGGATGCTGAAGATCGCGACCGCGCAGATCACGTTGACCATCCCGTTGCCGAGGATCGCGACCACGCCGATTGCGAGCAGGATGCCCGGGAACGCGAACAGCACGTCGGCGATGCGCATCGTGATGCGGTCCCACCAGCCTTCGTAGTAGCCGGCGAGCAGCCCGAAGAACGTGCCGATCACCGCGCCGAGCGCCACCGAGAAGAAGCCGGCCGCGAGCGAGATGCGCGTGCCCGCGACGATCCGGCTGAAGATGTCGCGGCCGAGCGAATCGACGCCGAACCAGTGCACGGCCGACGGCCCCGCGTTCAGCGCGTCGTAGTCGAAATAGTTCTCCGGATCGAACGGCACGATGTGCGGGCCGACGAACGCCAGCACGACGAGCGCCAGCACGAAGCCGCCCGCGACGAGCGCGACGGTCTGCTTGCGGAACTTGCGCCAGAATTCGCGCCACGGCGTGCGGATCGCGGTCGGTGCGGCCGGCGCCGCGGTCTGGACAGTCGCGTTCATGCGCGCCTCACTTGAACCGGATGGTCGGGTTGATGACCGCGTACAGCACGTCGACGGTCAGGTTGATCAGGATGAATTCCAGCGAGAACAGCAGCACGATCGCCTGGATCACCGGGTAGTCGCGCATCGTCACCGCGTCGACGAGCAAACGGCCGAGCCCCGGCCAGTTGAACACGACCTCGACGACGATTGAGCCGCCGAGCAGGAAGCCGAACTGCAGCCCCATCATCGTGACGACCGGGATCATCGCGTTGCGCAGGCAGTGCTTGAGCACGACCATCGGCTCGTGCACGCCCTTCGCGCGCGCGGTGCGCACGAAGTCCTCGTTCAGCACCTCGACGAACGATGCGCGCGTGAAACGCGCCATCACGGCCGCGACCGCCGCGCCGAGCGTCAGCGACGGCAGCACGTAGCTCTTCCACGAGCCGTCCGGCACGACCGGCAGCCAGCCGAGCTTCACCGAGAACACTTCCATCAGCAGCATGCCGAGCGCGAACGCGGGAAACGAGATGCCCGACACCGCGATCGTCATCCCGAGGCGATCGGGCCAGCGATTGCGCCAGACCGCCGACGCGATCCCGATCGCCATGCCGAGCAGCGTCGACCACACCATGCTGACGAGCGTCAGCATCAGCGTCGGCATGAAGCGTTCGCCGATCTCGGTCGAGACCGGCCGCTTGCTGCGCGTCGACATGCCGAAATCGCCGTGCGCGATCTTCGTGAAGAAGTTCGCGAACTGCGCGGGCAGCGGCCGGTCGAGCCCGAGATCGGCGCGCACCAGCGCGACCGTCGCGTCGTCGGCTTCGGGACCGGCCGCGAGCCGCGCCGGGTCGCCCGGCAGCAGGTGCACGAACAGGAACACCAGCACCGCGACGATCGCGAGCGTGGGCAGCAGGCCGAACAGGCGTTTGACGAGGAAATTCAGCATGGGACACCGATCGAATCAGCGCACCGGCGGCTCGCGCCGCCGGCACTGCGTGGCGGGCAAACCGCCGTCATTTCAGCGAGATCTCGTCGAAGTTGAACGAGCCGTCCGGCATCACGTACGCGCCCTGCAACCGCTTGCTGCGCGCATACACGATCTTCTCCTGCACGAGGAAGATCCACGGCGCATCGGCCCAGATCTGCTTCTGCGCGTCGGCGTAGAGCTCGGCTTTCTTCGTGCGGTCGACCGTCTCGAGCGCCTTCGTCAGGTCGCCGTCGACCGTGTCGTTCTTGTAGTACGCGGTGTTGACGAGCTTCGGCGGCGCCGACGCGCCGGCCAGCAGCGGCGTGATCGCCCAGTTCGCTTCGCCCGTCGACGACGACCAGCCGATGTAGTACATCCGCACCGGCGCCTTCGCCGGATCCGGCGCGCTCTCGACCTTCGCGACGCGCTCGCCGGCTTCCAGCGCCTGCACCTGCACCTTCACGCCGACCTGCGCGAGCTGCTGCTGCACGAACTGGATCGCCTTCTGCGACGTCGAGTTGTTATAGGCGGACCACAGCGTCGTCTCGAAACCGTTCGGATAGCCGGCTTCCTTCAGCAGCGCACGCGCCTTCGCCGGATCGTACGGCCAGGGGCCGAGCTTCGTCGCGTAATCGACGCCCTGCGGCACCACGCCGGTCGATGGCGTCGCGAAACCGGAGAACGCGACCTTCGCGAGCGCTTCCTTGTTCACCGCGTAGTTCAGCGCCTGGCGCACCTTCGGGTTGTCGAACGGCTTCTGCAGCATGTTCAGCGAGACGTAGCGCTGCACGATCGACGGCCGCTCGACGACGTCGACCTTCGCGTTGCCCTTCAGGTCGGCCGCCTGCTCGAACGGAATGCGGAACGCGAAATCGGCTTCGCCCGTCTTCATCAGCGCCGCGCGCGTGTTGTTGTCGACCACCGGCTTCCAGTCGATCGCGTCGATCTTCGGATAGCCCTTCTTCCAGTAGCCGGCGAACTTCTTCACCTTCAGGTCGTCGGTCTGCTTCCATTCGACGAACTCGAACGGCCCGGTGCCGACCGGATGCAGCGCGATGTCGCGGCCCCACTTCTTCAGCGCGGCCGGCGAGATCATCACGGCCGACGGGTGCGCGAGCGTGTTGATGAACGCCGAGAACGGCTCGCGCAGCGTGACCTTCACCGTGGTCGGATCGACGACCTCGGTCTTCTCGATCACGCGGAACATGTTGTAGCGCTTCAGGTGGTTCGCGGGATCGGTCACGCGGTCGAAGTTGGCCTTCACGGCCGCCGCGTTGAAATCGGTGCCGTCGTGGAACTTCACGCCCGGGCGCAGCTTGATCGTGTACGTCTTCGCGTCGGGGCTGGCCTCGTAGCCGGTCGCGAGCACGTTGACGAGCTTCATGTCCTTGTCGAAGCCGAACAGCCCCTGGTAGAACGACTTGACGACGGCCTGCGACACGGTGTCGTTCGCGTCGTACGGGTCCATCGTCGTGAAGGTCGAATCCACCGCCATCACCGCGGTCTGCTGCGCGAACGCGGGCAGCGCGGCCGACAGCGCGAACGCGCCGGCGAGCGCGACGAAGCAGGCGCGCGGACGAAACATCGGAAACGGATGCTGCTGGGTCATTTTGCTGGGCTCCTATCGGTGAATCGGTGACGCCTCACGGGCGTTTCGGTTTCGACTGCCTGCTGATTCGCGCGCCGTCATCGCGGCGCACGACTCCACCACTCAATACGCGCCGCCGACGCGATGCGTCGCGACGTAATGATCGGGACCGACCGCGACGAGCGGCGCGACGACCGGCTCGTCGCCGACCGCGCGGATCGGGCTCGGAATCTCGTCCGCCGCGAGCTGGCGCGGCGCATGCCGGCGCGCGGGATCGGCGACCGGCACCGCGCTCATCAGCTTCTTCGTGTACGGATGCTGCGGCGCCTCGAACACCGCGCGGCGCGGGCCGATCTCGACGATCTGGCCCAGATACATCACCGCGACGCGATGGCTGACGCGCTCGACCACCGCCATGTCGTGCGAGATGAACAGGTACGCGACGCCGAGCTCGCGCTGCAGGTCGAGCATCAGGTTGACGATCTGCGCCTGCACCGACACGTCGAGCGCCGACACCGACTCGTCGGCGATCACGACCTTCGGGTTCAGTGCGAGCGCACGCGCGATCGCGATCCGCTGGCGCTGGCCGCCCGAGAATTCGTGCGGATAGCGGCGCGCGGCTTCCGGCGGCAGGCCGACCTTGTCGAGCAGCCAGTCGACGCGCGCCTGCGCCTCGGCGCCGCTCGCGACGCCGTGCACGAGCAGCGGCTCCATGATCGAGAAGCCGACGGTCAGGCGCGGGTTCAGCGAGGCGAACGGGTCCTGGAAGATGAACTGGATGTTGCGGCGCAGCGCCTGCAGGTCCGGGCCCTTCAACGCGCTGATGTCGCGGCCGTCGAATTCGATCGAGCCGCTTTGCGATTCGACGAGGCGCAACAGCGAACGACCGGTGGTCGACTTGCCGCAGCCCGATTCGCCGACGAGCGCGAGCGTCTCGCCCGCGCGCAACTCGAAGCTCACGCGCTCGACCGCATGCACGTATTGCGACACGCGGCCGAACACGCCGCTCTTCACCGGAAAGCGCGTGACGAGATCGCGCACGCGCAGGATCGGCGGCGCGGCATGATCGACGGGCGGCTGCGTGTCGTTCGCGGCGGACGCCGTGGTCGGGGCCGGCGCCGTCGCGCTGGTGCCGTCCACCTTCAGCAGCGGGAATTTCTCGGGGGCGTCGGTGCCCTCCATCGAGCCGAGCCGCGGCACGGCCGCGAGCAGCGCGCGCGTGTAGCGATGCGCGGGCGTCGCGAAGATGCGGTCCGACTCGCCCTCCTCGACCTTCTCGCCGCGGTACATCACGAGCACGCGGTCGGCGACTTCGGCCACCACGCCCATGTCGTGCGTGATGAAGATCACGCCCATGTTCATTTCGTCCTGCAGCCCGCGCACCAGTTGCAGGATCTGCGCCTGGATCGTCACGTCGAGCGCGGTCGTCGGCTCGTCGGCGATCAGCAGCGCGGGCCGGCACGACAGCGCCATCGCGATCATCACGCGCTGCCGCATCCCGCCCGACAACTGGTGCGGATAGCGCGCGAACACGCGGCGCGCTTCCGGGATGCGCACCAGATCGAGCAGCCGCAGCGCTTCCGCGCGCGCTTCGGCCGTGCCCTTCGACTGGTGCAGCGCGATCGCCTCGCTGATCTGGTCGCCGACGGTGAACACCGGGTTCAGCGACGTCATCGGCTCCTGGAAGATCATCGCGATGTCCGCGCCGCGGATGCCGCGCATCGTCGCGGCACTCGCCTGCGCGAGATCGACCAGCGCGCCGCCACGGCGCCGGAACGCGATCCGTCCGCTCGTGATCTCGCCGCCGCCGTGCTCGACGAGGCGCATCAGCGCGAGCGACGTGACCGACTTGCCCGAGCCCGATTCGCCGACGATCGCGAGCGTCTCGCCGCGATCGACGTGAAACGACACGTTGCGCACCGCGTCGAACGTCGCGCCTTCGCGGCGGAACGTGACCGACAGGTCGTCGACGGCCACCACGCGCTGCTCGGGCAGCGCCAGCGGCGACGGGTTACGGCTCGAAGTCATGCGTGTCTCCTCGTGCGATCCGGAATCAGGCCGCGTCGTCGCGGTAGATGCCGACGACCGGCGCTTCACCGACGCGCGCGTAGCCGCGGTACATCCCTTCGGTGTTGAACGGCATCGCGACGTTGCCCTGTGCGTCGACCGCGATGATCCCGCCGCGGCCCGCGAGACGCGGCAGCTTGTTCATCACGACGTCGTGCGCGGCGTCGGCGAGCGACGCGCCGCGATACGCGATCTGCGCGGCGACGTCGTAGGCCGTCGCGAGCCGCATGAACATCTCGCCGGTGCCCGTCGACGAGACCGCGCAGGTCGCGTCGTCCGCGTAGCAGCCGGCGCCGATGATCGGCGAATCGCCGACGCGCCCCGGCTGCTTGTTCGTGATGCCGCCCGTCGACGTCGCCGCCGCGATGTGGCCGTTCAGGTCGCACGCGACCGCGCCGACCGTGCCGTGCTTGCGGTCCGGATCGAGCGGCTCGGCCGGTTGCGGCTGTTGCTGCGACTGGCCGAACACGAACGTCGCCGCATCGTGATCGAGCATCGCGCCGGCCGCCGCGCGCGCCTTCACCCACTGCGCATGCCGCGATTCGGTGTCGAAGTAGCCGGGTTCCGCGAGTTCGAGCCCCTGCGCGGCGGCGAACGCATCGGCGCCCGCGCCGGCGAACAGCACGTGCTCGCTCGCCTCCATCACGCGCCGCGCGGCGAGCACCGGGTTGCGCACGCGGGTCGCGCAGCAGATCGCACCGGCGCCGAGCGTCGCGCCGTCCATGACCGCCGCGTCGAGTTCGTGCTTGCCTTCGGCCGTATACACGGCGCCGCGCCCGGCGTTGAACAGCGGGCAGTCCTCGAGCATCCGCACCGCGACGGTGACGGCGTCGAGCGCGCTGCCGCCATCGGCCAGCACGCGCTGCGCGGCCTGCAGGATCGCGGTGAGTTCGGCGCGGTACCGACGTTCGGTGTCGGTATCCATCGCTTCGCGCAGGATCGTGCCTGCGCCGCCGTGAATCGCGACGATCGCGGGTGAAGTCATGATTTTTTCGGACGTGGGGAAGAAGGGTTGGTGGCCGGCAGCGCCGCTTGCGGCTGCACGAGCCACGGCAGCAGGAATTCGGTCATCTCGGCGGCGGATTTCGCGGACCGGTGCGTGCGCAGCGCGACCGCATCGATCAGCGCCTCGATCATCGTCAGCACGGCGGCTTCCGACGTGGCCGCGAAACGCCGTTCGGCCTTGACGTACAGGTTCAGCGACGCGATCGGCGCGAGCGGCGATTGCGGGCCGTCGGAGATGCCGAGCACGCGCGCCCCGCGCGCCGCCGCGCGACGGGCCAGCTCGATCGTGTCCTTCACGTAGCGCGGAAACGCGAGCGCGATCACGAGATCGCGCGAATCGGCCGTGTACAGGCGCCGCGCCGCGTGCGACGGGCCGCCGAGCAGCGCGAGCGACTGCACGCTGTCATGGCAGACGGACAGTCCGTGCTCCATCAGGCCGGTGAGAAACGCGCTCGACCCGGCGCCGAGAATCAGCACGCGCCGCGCGCCGACGATCGCCTCGACCGCCGCCTCGACATCGGCCGCGTCCAGTTGCGCACGCGTGTTCTCGATGTTGGCGGCAGCCTGGTCGAATACCGCGTCGATCCACGCGGCGCCGCGCACGCCGGACTCCTGCTCCTGCGCGGAACGCAGCCGTTCGACCGGTCCGAGCGTGGCCTCGAAGCCGCGCACGAGCGCGGCGCGCATCGCCGGATAGCCGTCGAAACCGAGCGCCTTCGCGAAGCGGTTCGCGGTCGCGATCGATGCATTCACGGCCTGCGCGAGCTCGTCGATCCGCATCGTCGCCGCGCGAAACGGGTTCGCGAGCACGAACTCGCCCATGCGCCGGTGAATCGGCGTCATCAACGGCATCGCCGACGCGATCCGCTCGGCGATCGCGGGTTCGTCGTGACTGACATCGTGCGGAACGAGAGGCGTCATGCGAAGGGTCGTTGCAAGGTGGATGAAAATCAATTTACACAATCTATCTCGAAAAAAGAAATAAATTTTCATCAGGGTTGTCACGCCCCGCCGGGTGTCCATCGACCGTCCGGAAGATCGCCCGGCCCCGCCGCACGGGCCTCTGGCGGCCGAGCGCCGGGTGTCGCCGCTCATCGGCTTGCCGTCCGCCATCGGGAAAACCCCAAGCAGGTTCGTTCGAATGCAGATTCACGTTGACCGGATTCGCATTCGAACATAGGATGTTCGAAAATGATCAGTCGTCAGATAACATTGCAGTTTGATGACGGCGGAATGTTCGCTCGAACACCGTGATTTCGATATAAACCGGGTAAAACCGGCGCGCATCAAGATCGGACATCGTACGAATAAACGAAACGAGCCATCTCGAATGGATGGCCCTCACGGACCGGGCAGGCGCCGCGCGCCCGCCCTGCCTGACAGGAGACAGCAGTGAAGACAGTCAAGGCGTTGCGCTGGTGGATCATCGTGCTCGTGTGTCTCGGCACGATCCTCAACTACCTCGCACGGAATTCCCTCGCGGTGCTCGCGCCCGAACTCAAGCAGGTGTTCGCGATCTCGACGCAGCAGTACTCGTACATCGTCGGCGCGTTCCAGATCGGCTACACGATCATGCAGCCGGTATGCGGGTTCATCGTCGATCTGATCGGGCTGCGGCTCGGGTTCGCGCTGTTCGCGATGCTGTGGTCGGTGGTCGGCGTCGCGCACGGCTTCGCGTCGGGCTGGCTGTCGCTCGGCATCCTGCGCGGCTTGCTGGGCCTGTTCGAGGCCGCCGCGATTCCATCGGGGATGAAGGCCGTCGCCGAGTGGTTTCCCGATCGCGAGAAATCCGTCGCGGTCGGCTACTTCAACGCGGGCACGTCGCTCGGCGCCGCGATCGCGCCGCCGCTCGTCGTGTTCCTGTCGATGCGGTTCGGCTGGCAGGCCGCGTTCATGGCCACCGGCGCGCTCGGGTTCGTGTGGGCCGCGCTGTGGTACACGCAGTACCGTTCGCCGGCCGCTCATCCGCGCATCACGCCGCAGGAACGCACGCTGATCCGCGACGGCCAGGCCACGATGCCGCCCGTGTCGACGCGCCGCATCCGCGACGTCGTCACCGCCCGGCGCTTCTGGGCCATCGCGCTGCCGCGCTTCTTCGCGGAACCCGCGTGGCAAACTTTCAGCTTCTGGATTCCGCTGTACCTCGCGACCGAGCGCCACATGCCACTCACGCAGATCGCGGTGTTCGCGTGGATGCCGTTTCTCGCGGCCGACCTGGGCGGCATCGCGGGCGGCTACCTGTCACCCTACCTCGCGAATCGCTTCAAGCTGCCGCTCGTGTGGTCGCGCGTCGCGGGCGTCGCGCTCGGCGCGCTGCTGATGCTCGGGCCGGCGATGATCGGGCTCGCGTCGTCGCCGTACACCGCGATCGCACTCTTCTGCGTCGGCGGCTTCGCGCACCAGATGATCTCCGCGCTCGTCAACACGCTGTCGGCCGACGTGTTCGACCCCGAGGAAGTCGGCACCGCGAGCGGCTTCGCCGGGATGGCCGCGTGGATCGGCGGCCTCGGCTTCTCGCTGCTGGTCGGCGCGCTCGCCGACAAGATCGGCTATGCGCCGCTGTTCGCGTGCCTCGGCCTGTTCGACATCATCGGCGTCACGCTGCTCGCGGTGCTGATCCGCGGCCAGTCGAAGCAGGAACGCCTGCTCGCGCAGCACGCCTGATCTCCGCCTTTACCAGGAATCGCATTCATGACTTCGCTTCTTCATCCGCCCGTGTTCCGCGTCGACAGCCACCACGCGAACCGTGTGCTGCTCGCGTCCGATACGGGCGCCACCGTCGAAATCTTCGTGCTCGAGGACGACATCGTGCGGGTGCGCGTGCTGCCCGACGCGACCGCGCGCAACCCGCGCACGTGGACCATCGCGCCCGGTCTCGACGACGTGCCGCTCGACGGCCGCGACCGCCTCGACCTGAGCGACTTCACGCTGCCCGGGTACGAACTGACCGAGGACGACGACGGCGTGCGCATCGAAACCGCGCGGATCCGGCTCGCGGTGCGCCGTCAAGGCGGCCATTGCACGTGGTCGATGCGCGGCGCGGATGGCGCATGGCGCGTCGCACTCGCCGACCGCGCGACGCAGGCGTACAACTTCGGCTGGTGGGACGACCGCGTGTATCACTACGTCGCCCGCGAGCGCGGCGACCAGGTCTTCGGCCTCGGCGAACGCGCGGGCGAACTCGACCGCACGGGCACACGCTTCGAGATGCGCAACATCGACGCGATGGGCTACAGCGCGAAACACACGGATCCGCTGTACAAGCACATCCCGTTCTACATCACGTGGTCGCCCGATGCATGCCAGGGCTTCGGGCTGTTCTACGACACGCTGTCGGACTGCTCGTTCGACATGGGCCGCGAACTCGACAACTATCACGGCCCGTACCGCTATTTCGTCGCCGAGCACGGCGATCTCGACTACTACTTCATCGCGTCGCCCGATACGCCGCTCGCGGCCACGCGGCGCTTCACGTGGCTGACCGGGCGCCCCGCGCGCACGCCGAAATGGGGGCTCGGCTATTCGGGCTCGACGATGAGCTACACCGATGCGCCGGACGCGCAGCAGCAGATGAACCAGTTCGTCGAGCAGTGCGACGCGCACGACATCCTGTGCGATTCGTTCCACCTGTCGTCGGGCTATACGTCGATCGGCGCGAAGCGCTACGTGTTCAACTGGAACCGCGACAAGTTTCCCGATGCGAAAGGTTTCGTGCAGCACTATCGCGACCATGGCATCCGCCTGTGCGCGAACATCAAGCCGTGCCTGCTGCGCGACCATCCGGCCTTCGACGACGCCGCGCAGCGCGGGCTGCTGATCCGCTCGGCGTCCGGCGAGCCCGCGTGGGTGCAGTTCTGGGACGAAGTCGGCGCGTACCTCGACTTCACGCAGCCGGACGCATACCGCTGGTGGCACGAGCAGGTCACGTCGGCGCTGCTGGAATACGGGATCGAATCGACCTGGAACGACAACAACGAATACGAGATCTGGTCGCCCGACGCGATCGCGCACGGCTTCGGCCAGCCGTTCCCGGCGCGCGAGGCGAAGGTGCTGCAGACGATGCTGATGATGCGTGCGTCGCGCGACGCGCAGCGCGCGCATGCGCCGGCGCGGCGGCCGTTCCTCGTGTCGCGCTCCGGCGGCGCGGGCATGCAGCGCTACGTGCAGACGTGGTCCGGCGACAACTACACGTCGTGGGAAACGCTGCGCTACAACCTGAAGATGGGCCTCGGGCTCGCGCTGTCGGGCGTGTCGAACATCGGCCACGACATCGGCGGCTTCTCCGGCCCCGCGCCGTCGCCCGAATTGCTGCTGCGCTGGGTGCAGTTCGGCATCTTCATGCCGCGTTTCAGCATCCATTCGTGGAACGACGACGGCACCGTCAACGAACCGTGGATGTACCCGGAGATCGCCGCGCAGATCGCGTCGCTGATCAAGCAGCGCTACCGGCTGCTGCCGTACCTCTATCACCTGCTGTGGCTGTCGACGACGCGCTACGAGCCCGTGCTGCGGCCGACGCTCGCCGATTTCCCCGGCGATGCGCGCTGCTACGACGCGTGCGACGACATGATGCTCGGCGACGCGCTGCTGGTCGCGCCGGTCGTCGAGCCCGGCCAGACCGAGCGCACGGTGTATCTGCCGTCGGGCGCACGCTGGACCTGCTGCGCGAGTGCGCAGTCGTTCGACGGCGGCGCGAGCGTGACGCTGCCCGCACCGCTCGACACGCCGGTGATGCTGCTGCGCGAAGGCCGCGTGCTGCCGCTGAACGTCGCGGAACAGCATTTCGGGGCGCGCGCCGACACGCGCGGCTTCCTCGTCGCACCACGGATCGAGGATGGCGTCGCGTATGGCGAATGCGTCGAGGACGACGGCGAGACGGAAGCATGGCGCGACGGCGAATACGGACTGTGGCGCATCGAGACCGGGCGCGAAGCGTCCGGCGTGCTCGGCGTGTCGGTCCGCTGGGACGGCCGCCCGGCGCGCCCGGCCGAGCGCGTCGAGATCCTGCTGCCCGCGTCGCTGCAAGGCCCGGTGGCCGTGCGCGGCGCACGTGTCGAGCAGGATGCGCGGGACGGCGCATGGCGCCGCCTCGTCGTCGCGTTCGACCGCTGAACCACTGAATCGCAAGCAGCCCCGATCAGGCGGGCCGTTCGCGCGGCCCGCCGCCTGCCACAGAGGAGGCATTCAACCTCCCCTTGAAAAGATGAAGCACCCCGGAGATCGACAATGAAAGCACCCGTCAACCGTTATGCAATCCTCATTTTATCGGCCGCGTCGCTCGGTACGACCGCCGCTCATGCGCAGAGCAGCGTGACGCTGTACGGCGTCGTCGACGATTCGCTCGCGTACGTGAACAACCAGCAGGGACATTCGAACGTCTACATGCGCGACGGCAACCTGTACGCGTCGAAGTTCGGGCTGCGCGGCGACGAGGATCTCGGCGGCGGCACGCACGCGATCTTCGACCTCCAGGCCGGCTTCAACCTGAATACGGGCGCGCAGGCCGCCGCCGGCACAATCTTCAATCGCCAGGCCTTCGTCGGCCTGCGCAACGCCAGCTACGGCACGGTCACGGCCGGCCGCCAGTACACCCCCTACTTCCTGTTGGTCGGTCCGTACGCGTCGAGCAGTTGGCTGACCGGCGCCACCGGGGCCCATCCGGGCGACATCGACGGCCTCGACACGACGATCCGCGTCAACAATTCGGTTACCTATACGTCCCCGACCTTCGCCGGGCTGACCGCGAGCGCAATGTACGCGTTCGGCGGCATTGCCGGCGCGACCGGCAAGGGCAACACGTTCAGCGCCGCGCTGCGCTACGCGAACGGGCCGGTCGGCATCGCGGCCGGCTACCTGCGGATCAACAGCTCGGGCTCGTCCGCCGGCTTCCTGAATCCGGCCACCGCGTCGTCGGGCAGCTTCGCCGTGTCTGTGCTGAACCAGGGCTACCTGAGCGCGAAAGCGGTCGAACAGGTGGCGGCGGCCGGCAACTACACGCTCGGCGACCTGACGCTGGGGCTCAACTATTCGAACGTGAAGTACCTGCCCGGCAACGGCTCGGCGCTCACCGACACGGCCGTGTTCAACACCTACGGCGCGCTTGCCGCATACCGTTTCACGCCGACGTTCTCGGTGGCCGGCGCATTCGCGTACACGCTCGCATCGAAGGCAAACGGTGTCGCGAGCGCGGCCCGCTATCAACAATATTCGCTGAAGGAGTCGTACAGCCTGTCGAAACGCACGACGCTCTACGCGCTGCAGGCGTACACGCATTCGAGCGGGCAGACGCTCGGCGCGCAAGGCGCCGGCCACATCGTCGACGCGGCCCCGATCGTCGGCGATTCGCAGCAGCTCACGCCGTCGACCACGCACGGCCAGTTCGTCGGCATGGCCGGGATCGCCGTCACGTTCTGAAACCCGCCCGGCGGCGCCTTCGGCGCGCCGCCTGTGCCCGGACGATACGCATGCCGTGCGTGCCCGTCCGGGCGCCCGATCCGCGTTCGCCGCTGCCTTCGCGCCGCTGTTTTCCCCGCCCCGCCGGCCCGCCACGCACACCGCGCGGGTTTTCTCGATCGCCGCGATATCTTACAATTCGTCAGGTTTACCCCTTCTGCATGCCCCCTTCTTGCAGTCCTGACACCGCGGTACACTCGACGCACGCCGTATCAGGGTCCGACGCGCCACAGGCGCGCCGGGCGGCGTCGCGCCTCGTTGCGCCCACAACTGGATGCCCACCATGCCGGATTCCCGTCCCATGCCCCGCACGACATTCAAGCCGCAGGTCGTCCTGCCGGCGCTCGCCGTCATCGGCGCACTACTCGTCGTATGCGCACTGCACCCGAGCGAAGCCGGTGCGCTATTCTCCGCCGGCCAGCAATGGGTCATCGCACGTTTCGACTGGTTCTACGTGCTCGCCGTCACCGGCTTCCTCGTGTTTCTCGTGCTGATCGCCGCCAGCGACTTCGGCAATATCCGGCTCGGCCCCGACGATGCCGAACCCGAATTCAGCTTCGTGTCGTGGACGGCCATGCTGTTCGCGGCCGGCATGGGCATCGGCCTGATGTACTTCGGCGTCGGCGAGCCGATGCAGCACTTCCTGAAGCCGCCGACGGTCGACCCCGGCACGCCTGCCGCCGCGCGCGAGGCGATGCTGATGACCTTCTTCCACTGGGGCTTCCATGCGTGGGCGATCTACGGGCTGATGGGGCTCGTGCTCGCGTACTTCGGCTTCCGCTACAACCTGCCGCTGACGCTGCGCTCGGGGCTGTATCCGGTGCTGCGCGAGCGCATCAACGGCTGGATCGGCCATACCGTCGATGCGTTCGCGCTGGTCGGCACGGTCGCCGGGATCGCGACGACGCTCGGCTACGGCGTGATGCAGCTGAGCGCGGGCCTGCATACGGTCGCCGGGTGGGACACGGGCAGCAACCTGTTCCGCATCGGGCTCGTCGCGGTGGTCGTGATCCTCGCAGGCGTGTCGGCCGCGACCGGCCTCGACAAGGGCGTGCGCCGGCTGTCCGAGCTGAACCTGCTGCTCGCGTTCCTGCTGCTCGCCTTCGTGGTCGTCGCGGGCCCGACGGCCTTCCTGCTGCGCGCGCTCGGCGACAACATCGGCCAGTACCTGTCGAGCCTCGTCGACCTGTCGTTCCGCACCTATGCGTATGCGCCGCCGCGCGAGGAAGGCTGGTTCGGCGGCTGGACGATCCTCTACTGGGCATGGTGGGTGTCGTGGTCGCCGTTCGTCGGCATGTTCATCGCGCGCATCTCGCGCGGCCGCACGATCCGCCAGTTCGTGATCGGCGTGCTGCTGGTGCCGACCGCGTTCAACCTCGTGTGGATGACCGTGTTCGGCAACAGCGCGATCTGGCTCGATACGCACGGCGCGGCCGGCGCGCTCGCGCAGACGGCGACCAACGTCGATGCGCTGCTGTTCCGCTTCTTCGATTTCCTGCCGTTGCCGCAACTGCTGTCGATCGTCGCGATCGTGCTGATTGCGGTGTTCTTCGTCACGTCCGCCGATTCGGGCGCGTTCGTGATCGACCAGATCGCGACGCGCGGCAGCGCGCAGTCGCCGGTCTGGCAGCGGCTGTTCTGGGCCGCGCTGCTCGGCGTGACGGCCGCGGTCCTGCTCGTCGCGGGCGGGCTCGGCGCGCTGCAGGCGATGACGCTGATCGCCGCGCTGCCGGTGGCCATCATCATGCTCGCGCTCTGCTACGGGCTGTGGCGCGGGCTCGCGGCCGATCGCGCGCACTATTCGCAGGACGTCGCGCCTGCAACGAGCTTCTGGACCGGCCAGCACTGGCGCCATCGCCTGACGCACATCCTGCGGCAGACGACCGAGGCCGAGGCGCGCCAGTTCGTCGCGGAAACGGTTGAACCCGCGCTGCGCAAGGTCGCCGACGAGTTGCGCGCGAGCGGCGTCGATGCGCACGTGCAGCGCGACGGCGACGATGCGGTGCGGCTCACCGTGCCGACCGCCGAACACCGCGATTTCGTGTACGGCGTGCGCGTCACCGCGAAATCCGCGGCCGCGTTCCTGGTGCGCGAGGCGGCCGAACCCGACGAAGCGCGTGCGCACGTGTATGGCATCGTCACGTTCTTCGAGGACGGCCGGCTCGGCTACGACGTCGAATACCTGCGCGGCGACGAAGTGATCGCCGACGTGCTGCGCCAATATGAACGCTACGTGTCGCTGGCCGCGGACAAGCGCACGCACCTGCTGAGCCGGGCTCCGGGACACGCGACGGAGGCCGAATGAGCGGGCTGCTGCACAGCCGCGCGGCCGACGTCATCGCGCTCGGCACCCTCGCCGTGCTGTACCTCGGCGGCGCGGGCCTCGCGCTGTGGCGGATCCGCGCCGCGACGCCGCTCGGCAAGGTCTACTGGAGCGTCTGCGCGGCGCTGCTCGCCGGCGGCGCCGTCGCGATGGGCGGCAACCTGTCGCCGGTGCCGAACAGCGGCGAGATGCCGCCCGGTTTCGCGCTCGGCGCCGAGGCCGTGCTGCTCGGCCTCGCGCTGGTGGCCGGTGGTTGCGCGTGGCTGATGCTGCGCGCGCGCAAACGCTGATACCCGCAGGCCCCGCTTCGTCACGCGCACACCGCAGCATGTGGGGCGAACGAGCCGTCGCCCCTTCCCTGATCCGCTGCTTTCACGCGACGCGCCATGCGGACGGCGCACGCGCCGTCACGAGCCAACACGCCGCATCGAAGCGCACCTCGGCGCCGTGCACGTACGGCTCGAACGCCGCGCGCATCGTATCGATCACGCGCCGCCGCGTCGCTTCGTCCGTCTCCAGCAACGCCAGGCCGACCGGGCCCAGCCGCGCAACGTAGTCGTCCAGCGCCGATTCCGACAGCACACATGACCGCTCGACCGGCTCGATTGCCACGTCGGCCCAGCCGCTGTCCGCCAGCACCGACGCGATCCGCTGGCGGTCGCCGAACGCGAACTGCCCCGGCGCGCCGGGCTGCCGCGCGGGCAGGTTCGGCAGCAGCGGCGCGGCCGCCCGCTCGGCCGTCGTCATGAACGGGTTGTCGGCCGCGCCGCGCCACGCGACGAACCGCATCTGCGCGGCGGGCCGCGCCGCCTGCCGCAGGTTCGCGAACGCCCGCACCGGATCGTCGAAGAACATCACGCCGAGACGCGACACGATCAGGTCGACGCTCGCCGGCTCGAATGCATGCGTCTGCACGTCCGCGCACACGAACCGGGCAGGCAGGCCGCTGCGTTCGGCACGCGCCCGCGCGGCGTCGATCATCCGCGCCGAAATGTCGATGCCCGTGCACTGCGCGCTCGCACCGAGCCGCCTCGCGATCGCGAGCGTGACCGCGCCGGTGCCGCAGCCGACATCGAGCACGCGCGTGGCTGACGACGCGGCCGCGGCCGCCGCCAGCAGCGTTTCGAACGGCTCGAACATCCGGTCCAGCAGCGCCTGCGCATCGACCCACGCGCGCCCCGACGGACCATTCCAGAGCGCGGCTTGCGCTGCGTTGGGCCGGTTGGTTTCCATCGTCGATCCCCTTCCGATTCATTGATGACGAACCGGACTGTGCTGCTTCAAGCCGGCTTGAAGTCAAGGCCGGCCCGTGCGCGCCTGCGTCGCGCCCCGTTTTTTCATATTTCTTACATTCGCGCTGCGTATCGTTGACGACTTTCCTACGGTGCCTCCCCTCCCATGCGACGATTCCTCACGCGCGCGCTGCTCGTACGTTGCGCCCCTCTGGTTGCCCTCGCCGCGCTGTCCGCGTGCTCGAATCACATCGATACGCCGGACGATCCGGCCAGCGCGTCTGCCAACGTCCAGGCCGCATGGGTCGAGATCGGCGATGCGAACCAGGCGATCGCGCGCGTCATCACGAACTACACGCCCGCGTCGGCCAGCGATCCGCTGTGCCCGCAGTTGACCGTCGACGGCAAGCTGTCGCGCATGACGCTGCGCGCAGCCGCCGCGACCGTCGCCCAGCGGCCGACCGCCAGCGACCCGGCCGATTCGAAACCATCGAGCTTCCCGGTGTCCGTCTGCGAGGCGACGCTGCCGGCCGGCGCGCAGGCGGCGAGCGTCGCGGGCCGCACGCTGCCGCTGCCGAAAGCGCAGCCGCAGCGCGTCGCGATCATCGCCGACACGGGTTGCCGGATGAAGAAGGCCGACAACGCCTGGCAGGCGTGCAACGATGCCGCGGTCTGGCCGCTCGACACCATCGCGGCCAGCGTCGCGAAGCTGTCGCCGGATCTCGTGCTGCACGTCGGCGACTACCACTATCGCGAAAACGCATGCCCGCCGGACATCGCCGGCTGCAAGGACAGCCCGTGGGGCTACGGCTGGGATACGTGGCAGGCCGACCTGTTCCGCCCGGCCGCGCCGTTGCTCGCGAAGGCGCCGTGGGTCGTCGTGCGCGGCAATCACGAGGAATGCGCGCGAGCCGGCCAGGGCTGGTTCCGCTTCCTCGACCCGCGCCCGTATTCGGCCGCCCGCTCGTGCGACGATCCGGCCAACGACAACAACGCGAACTATTCGGAACCCTATGCGGTGTCGCTCGGCGGCGGCTCGCAGGTGATCGTGTTCGACACCGCGAAGGTCGGCCGCACGCCGCTCAAGACGACCGACGCGCAGTTCGGCATCTACCAGAAACAATTCCAGACGGTCGCATCGCTCGCGTCGAAGGCCGGCATGACGACGACGATCTTCACGAACCATCATCCGATCCTCGCGTTTGCGCCGATCGCCGGCAGCACGCCCGCGCCGGGCAACCTCGCGCTGCAATCGGTGATGTCGAGCCTCAACGCGCAGGCGTACTACCCGCCGGGCGTGCACGTCGCGCTGCATGGCCACGTGCATGATTTCCAGGCGATCAACTTCTCGTCCGGGCACCCGGCGACGATCGTGTCCGGCAACGGCGGCGACAACCTCGACGTCGCGCTGCCCGACCCGTTCCCGGCCGGCCTGACGCCCGCGCCGGGCACCGTGATCGAGCGGCTGTCGCACAACAACAGCTTCGGTTTCCTGATCATGGAGCGCAACGCGGCACCGGCGACGGGCTGGGTGTTCCATGCGTATTCGGCGGCCGGCAAGCTACTCGCATCGTGCAACCAGTCGGGCACGACGCTCGCCTGCGACAAGACGGGATTCATCGCGCCGTGAGTAAAGCAGTGCGATGTGAAGGCCACGGCGTACGTGGCCGGCGGACGCTGCACGCGCTTGCCGCCACCCTGTTCGCCGGCCTGACGCTCACGGCCCACGCCGCGCCTGCGGAAACGGTCCTGCTTCCGGGCGCACCGCCGTCGCGCGTCGTCGACACGATCGGCAACGGCACGCCGCAGGTGACCGGCAAGATCGACGCGGCCACCGCGCGCTTCGCGCCGGACCCGATGCTCGTCGCGCTCGGCCGCCGGATCTTCTTCGACCCGCGGCTGTCCGAGCCGCGCGGTATGTCCTGCGCGGGTTGCCACGACCCGGGCCGCGCGTTCGCGCCGACGCTGTCGGCCGCGGCGCTGGCGGGGCCTGGCGTGCCGGAAGGCAGCCGGCCCGGGCGCTTCAGCCAGCGCAATGCGCCGTCGCTGCTGTATGTGCGCTACGTGCCGCGCCGCCACTTCTACCAGGACGACGACGCGCCCGCGCCGTCGCCGTTCGGCGGCCTGTTCAGCGACGGTCGCGCGGATACGCTCGCCGAGCAGATCCGCGGGCCGCTGTTCGATCCGAACGAGATGAACAACCGGTCGCCGGCCGCGCTGCTGCGCAAGGTCAACGCGACCGAGCTCGCGCCCGATCTCGCCGCGCGCTTCGGCGCGCCGGTGCGGCGCGATCCCGAACAATTGGTGCGTGCGCTGGGCTCGGCCGTCGAAGCCTACCTGCAGAGCGACGAAATGGCGCCGTTCACGTCGCGCTTCGATGCGTTCCTGCGCACGCGCCAGCCGCTCGCGCCGGCCGAGATGCGCGGCCTCGCGCTGTTCAGAAACCCGGACAAGGGCAATTGCATGACCTGCCACACGCTGTCGGACACGTCGAGCCGCCCGGAACGCTCGCTGTTCACCGATTTCGGCTACGACGCGATCGCGGTGCCGCGCAACCGCGCGCTGCCGGCGAACCGCGACCCGCGCCATTTCGACAACGGGCTATGCGACACCGCGCGGCGGCTGCGCTGGCCCGAACCGACGCAATGGTGCGGCTACCTGCGCACGCCCGGGCTGCGCAACGTCGCGGTCAAGCAGACGTTCATGCACAACGGCGTGTTCACGACGCTGCGCGACGCGGTCGCGTTCTACAACACGCGCTCGACCAATCCCGGCTTCTGGTATCACGGCGCCAAGACGTTCGACGACGTGCCGGCCGCCTATCGCGGCAACATCAACGTCAACTCGACGCCGATGAACCGTCGGCCCGGCACGCCGCCCGCGCTGACCGACGCGGAAATCGACGACATCGTCGCGTTCCTCGGCACGCTGACCGACGCGCGCTATACGGGCCGCGCCGCCCCGACCGCCCCTGCCGCCCGGATCACGCGCACCGCCGCGACGGTGCGCTGACCCTGGCCGAACGGCCAGCCGACGCGCGCCCGCTTGCGGTTACCGCAAACACTGGTTATATTTACAGTACTGTATTTATGAACAGTGAGGTGCGCGATGGAACATCTGGTCCGTATCGTCAACGACACCGATCGCCAAGTGCTGGCGTGGCTGCGTGCCCAGGTCGGCGATGCCCGCGTCGAGCGCGCGGCACGTCAGCTCGGGCATACGCGCAAGCCCTTTCCGTCGGCCGTGTGCCGATATCTGGGCATGAGCGCGCCGGCCACGCTGCGGCCTGCCGCCGCCCGGCCGCGCGCGGCACGCGATTTCTCGGTGGGCGATCGCTACCTGTCGCTGATTCGCCAGCACCTCGCCACGCACACGGTCGGCCGATGAAATGGCGGCGGCTCGCCGCTTCGGTCCCGCGTCCGGCCGGCGCACTCGCGTATTCGCAAGTCCGGCCGGCCGCCGCCGTCGCGCTTACGCGGCCGCCATGGCTTCCCGTACGAGGCGGCCGAGCGTGTCGAACGCTGCCTCGTGCACCGCATCGAATACGCGCGTGCAGGCGAGCCGGATATAGCCGTCGAAACGGTCCGAATTCGAGAAGATCGAACCGGGCGCGATCTTGACGCCATGTGCCAGCGCGGCGTCGAACAGCGCATCGGAGCGCACGCCTTCCGGCAGCGCGATCCACAGCAGCATCCCGCCCGGCGGCTGATTCATCCGCGTGCCGGCCGGGAAATGCCGCGCAATCGCGTCGATCGTCACGTCGCGCTGCACGCGCAGCTGTTCGCGGAACCGGTGCAGGTGCCGATCGAACGCGCCCGAACCCACGAATTCGGCCGCCACGGCCTGCAGCAGCGCGGCGTTGTGCCGGCTGTGCGCGAATTTCAGCATCCTCACGCGCGCATGCCAGCGGCCCGCACTCATCCAGCCGAGCCGCATCCCGGGCGCCAGCACCTTGTTGAACGACGGGCAGTAGATCACCGTGCCGTCGCAATCCCATGCCTTGACCGGCCTGACCGCGTGCGGCGCCTCGACGAGCTCGCGATAAGGCTCGTCCTCGATCACGGCCACACCGTGGCGCGAGCACAGCGCGACGAGCGCGGCCTTGCGCTCGTCGGGCATCACGCAGCCGAGCGGGTTTTGCAGGTTCGGCACGACGACCACGGCCCGGATGTCCGGATAGGCTGCCAGCGCCACGTCGAGCGCCTCGATCGACAGGCCCGTCGTCGGGCTTGCCGGGATTTCGAGTGCCCGCAGGCCGAGGCTTTCGAGCAGCTGGATCAGCCCGAAGAAGGCCGGCGATTCGATCGCGATCGTGTCGCCGGGCCGCGCGACCGCACGCAACGCGAGATTCACCGCGTCGACGCCGCCGCTCGTCGACATCACGTCGTCCGGCGTCAGCGTCACACCGTAGGACAACGCGCGTTTGGCCATCGTCTGCCGGAATTCGGGCGAACCGCCGACGGGCCCCGCATCGGTCAGCAACGTGGGTTTGCGCCGCAGCAGCCGGATCGCCAGCGCCTGCAGACGCTCGGTCGGATACAGCGCGGCATGCGCGGAGGCGCCGCCGAGATTCAGCGCATCGGTCGCCGCGTTCGCACGGTCGATCACGCGCGAGACGCGTTCGTGCAGCCCCGCGAACGGCGGCTCGACGCTCAGCGGCGGCCCGTCGCTTTCCGGCAGCGTGTCGAGCATGGCCGCCGCGCGGCGGCGCACGAAGTAACCCGAACGCGGTTTCGCATCGCACCAGCCCGTATCCTCGAGCCGCCGGAACGCCTGGATCGCGGTCGACAGGCTCACGCCGTGCTGCGCCATGCACGCACGGACCGACGGCATCCGGTCGCCGGGCGACAGCGTGCCGGCCGCGATGATGCGGCGGTAATGTTCGGCGAGCCGTTCGTAAAGCGGCTCGCCGTCCATCGGCAAAGGCGTACGGGAAGCGTCGGCGAAAGGCGTCATGCGGACCATCGTGCCCGTGCCCCATCGCGCACGCCAGATACAGATTCGAGGGAAACCCACCGATACAGCAGCGCGAAACCACCGCCTGCACCGCAACAGATTCCCGTCCCCTGAATCTGTCGTGCGCGCGTCCGTTTCCCTAACCTGATTGCACGCTGTCGCCTCGTCGTCGCGAGGCCGCGCAACCGGAGCAACCGGGAAAAGGAATCGCCATGCGGACGCAACACCTCCGGCTCGACGCCGGGCAAAGCCACTTTGCGTGGTTCGACAAGGGCAGTCAGCTGATCGTGCTGGATGGCGCGCTGGCGGTCACGCTGCGCCACGGCGGGCTCGACTGGCTGCCCGATGCACCGCAATACATTCGCCGCGAACTCGACGAGGGCGAATGCCTGACGCTCGAAACCGCCGGTCACGTCGCGCTGTCGGCTGGCGGCCGCGGCGTGGTCAGCACGGCGATCGTGGCCCCGTCGGGCCGAAGCAGCATGCTCGCGGTATGGCGCGACATCCTGCGCCGACTGGCCGGGCGACTGCACGGCGGCCGGCACGTGAACGAGCATGTCTGACATCGCGGCTTGCCCGCCGTGAGCCACACCGGAAAGTCACCGCATCATCGCGGTGACCGATGAACCCGTGATGTTCCGAGCAATCGTGCCAAGCGAACGTCCCGCGCGTCACCGCCCGTTCCGCCAGCGCTCGATCCACTCGAACAACGCCATCCCGGCCAGCATCGCGACGACGAACCCGATCCCCTTGGCCGACCCGAAGCCGATCGACACGATCGCGGGCCCCGGGCAGAACCCGGCAATACCCCAGCCGATGCCGAACGCCGCACTTCCCGCGACCAGGCGCACGGTAATCGTCCGCACCGCCGGCAGTTGCATCGGCAGGCCGAGCCAAGAGCGGGTCCGGCGCTTCGCCCACGCGAACGCGAACACCGCAACACCGGTCGCGCCCGCCATCACGAACGCGAGCGACGGATCCCAGCGGCCCGCCAGGTCGAGAAAACCGAGCACCTTCTGCGGATTGGCCATGCCCGACACGATCAGGCCGACGCCGAACAGCAACCCCGCCAGAAATGCGAATCCTGCCTGCATGTCAGCCTCCCGCCACGTGCAGCCGCGCGAAGACGGTCGCGAAGCCCGCGACCATGAAAGTCGCCGTCGCGACCACCGAACGCAGCGCCCCGCGCGACATCCCGCATACGCCGTGACCGCTCGTGCAGCCGCCCGCGTACCGCGTGCCGATCCCGACCAGCAGCCCGGCCGCGAGCAGTTCAGGCCAACCGGCGTCGATCCGGGGCGTCAGGCTGCGCCCGGCGACGTGCATCGCAACGGGCGCGACGATCATCCCGGCGATGAACGCGACGCGCCAGCCGCGCTCCGCGCCGCCCGCGGTGAGCAAGCCGCCGACGATCCCGCTGATGCCGGCGATCCGGCCGTTGAACGCGACGAGCCACGCGGCCGCGAGCCCGATCAGCACGCCACCGGCCAGCGACAGCCACGGCGTGAAATGAAGCGCATCAATCTGCATCGCGCGCCTCCTTCGCGGTCGCCCCGCAGAACTGCTCGTACAGCACGCCCATCACCGCGACCACGGCCGGACTGTCGAGCGAATAGCGGATGGTCTTGCCTTCCCGGCGGGTACGAACCAGCGCGTTGTCGCGCAACACGCCGAGCTGCTGCGACAGCGTCGGTTGATGGATGTCCAGTCGCGCCTCGAGATCGCTCACGCAGCACTCGCCCTGCGACAGTTCGCACAGCAGCAGCAGCCGGTCGGGATTCGACATGACCTTGAGGAGCGCGCAGGCCGATTCGGCGGCGGCGCGCATCTGATCGGGCGCGGGCAGCCCGGCGGGGAGATCGTCGTTCATCGGAGCGGGAATACGATTAAGGAATGAACATTATATCCATTTATATAATGTTGTATCCCGCTGCTTGCCGGACCGGCAATCCGGCCGCCCCTCCTTCGATCAGGCCTGCCTGCCCGCCATCCCGTCCGCGGCCGCCGCGCATACCACACCCGCGCGCACCACGCCGAGCGCCAGTACCGCGAGCGCCGCGATCACGCATGGCGCGGCAACGACGGCGAACGCGGTCGACAGCGGCACGCCCATCGCCAGCATCGCGCCGCCCGCCATCGAGCCGACCACCGAGCCGCCGCGACCGATCCCGTTCGCCCAGCTCACGCCGGTCGTCCGGCACTCGGTCGGATAGAACGCGGCCGATAGCGCGTTCGCCCCCACCTGCGAGCCGGATACGCAGAAGCCGGCGGCGAACACCGCGAGCGCGGCACCCCACGGCGACGCGGCGAACACGCCGATCGCCGCGACGCACGCACCGGCCGCCGCATAGCTGCAGGCCAGCACGCGATGCGGATCGAAGCGGTCCATCAGCCAGCCGAGAATGATCGCGCCGAGCGTGCCGCCGACCTGGAACATCGCGGTCACGCGCGCGGCCGTCTGCAGCGTCGCGCCAGTCGTGCGCAGCAGCGTCGGCAGCCAGCTCGACAGCAGGTAAATGACCAGCAAGCTCATGAAGAACGTGAGCCACAGCAGCAGCGTGCCGCGCAGCAGGTCGGCGGCGAACAGCCGGCCGAGCGGCGACCCGGCCGGCTTTCCGGCGGGCGCGATGAACGACGCATGCGCGAGATGCGGATCCGGTGCGATACGGCCGAGCATCGTCGCGATCCGCGCAGACGGCGCGCCCTGGTTGACGAGATAGCGCACCGACTCCGGCAGTCGCCACGCGAGCAGCGGCAGGAGCAGCAGCGGTGCTGCGCCGCCGACGACCAGCACCGCGCGCCAGCCGTGGTGCTCGATCAGCGACGCGGCCGCGAGCCCGCCGAGCGCGGAACCGATCGTGAAGCCGCAGAACATCGTCGTCACGAGCAGCGAGCGACGGCGCGCCGGGCAGTATTCGGACGTCAGCGTGATCGCATTCGGCATCGCGCCGCCGAGCCCGAGCCCGGTCACGAAGCGCCACACGATCAGCTCGGTCAGGCTACCCGCGCTCGCCGACGCGGCACTCGCGATGCCGAAGCACGCGACGCATGCGAGCAGCAGGCGCTTGCGGCCGAACCGGTCGCCGAACGGCCCGAACACGAGCGCGCCGGCCATCAGCCCGGCCAACCCCGCGCCGAATACCGGCGCGAGCCGCGCGGGCGACAAGCCCCATTCCGCGCGGATGACGGGTGCGATGAACCCGATCGACGCGGTATCGAATCCGTCGATCGCGACGATCAGAAAGCACAGGACGACGATCGCGGCCTGAAACGGCGCAATGCGATGCCGGTCGATCCATTCGCTGACGTCGATGGACAGCGTATCGGCCATGATGGTGTCTCCTCCAGGAAGGCGGCGCGCGTCGTCTGTCGTTGAAATGCGCGCCGCCGGAATCGGGCTGAACGGGTGCGCTATGCGGCCGTCTTCAGGCAATCCTCCGCACGCCAGCCGTGCAGCCAGTCGAGCGCGTCGTAGAACTGCGCGTCGGTGCGCCCGACCCACAGCCCGTTGCGCACTTGCCGCTCGACGCCCTTCGCGTGGTAGATCCGCCCCATCTCGCGCGCCGAATACAGCACGCGTGCGGTGCGCGGAATCCGCACGCGTTCGTACAGCGCGAACGCGGCCTCGAAATCGCCGTCGGTCTGCGCAACGGCCGCGCCGAGCGTCACCGCGTCCTCGAGCGCCTGGCACGCGCCCTGCGCGATGTATTGCGTCATCGGATGCGCGGCGTCGCCGAGCACCGTCGCGCGGCCCGCGCTCCAGCGCTCGACCGGATCGCGGTCGGCGGTCGCCCAGCGCTTCCATGACGTCGGCCGGTCGAGCATCTGTTTCGGCAGCGGATGGATGCCGTCGAAGTACGACAGCACTTCTTCCTTGCTGCCGTCGCGCACGCCCCAGGTCTCCTGCTCGCGGCTGTGGAACGTGACGACCAGGTTGTACTGGCGCCCGCCGCGCAGCGGATAGTGAACCAGATGGCAATGCGGGCCGGCCCATACGACCGGCGCATTGATCTGCAAATCCTTCGGCATGTTGTCGACCTCGACCACCGCGCGATACACGACATGGCCCGTCACGCGATGCGCATCGCCGATCAGCGCCTGACGGATCGCGGATTTCACGCCGTCGCAGCCGATCACCGCGTCGGCACGATAGCGTTCGCCGTGCTGGTCGATCACGGTCACGCCGTTGCCGTCCTGCTCGAACCCGCACACCTGCGTGCTCGTCCGGAATTCGATCAGCGGGTGATCCTTGACCGCCTCGTAGATCGACAGGTGAATGTCCGCGCGATGAATCACCGCATACGGATTGCCGAAACGGTCGCGATACGCGGCGCCCGTATCGATGCGCGCGACCTCGCGTGCATCGATCGCATCCATCAGTTGCAGCCAGTCGGTCAACACCGCGCGACCGCGCGCCGCCTCGCCGACACCCAGCGCATCGAGCGCGTTGAACGCGTTCGCGGCGAGCTGGATGCCCGCACCGATCTCGCCGATCCGTTCGGCCTGCTCGAGCAGCTTCACGCGAATGCCCTGACGCGCGAGCGCCAGCGCCGTCGCGAGCCCGCCGATACCGCCGCCGATCACGAGTACGCGCCGGCCGTTGTTGATTGTCTCGCCCATGTTCGTCTCCTGCGTCTATGACGCGATTCGTATTACGCGACGTAGTCCGGTTGCCGCTGCGGTTGCGCGGCCTCGAACGCCGGTTCGTGCCGCGCGTGCTCGACCACCGCGAGGCAGCGCGGATACGCGCTCAGGTCGCAATCCATCCGCAACGCGTTCGCGACCTGCGGCACCAGGCACACGTCGGCCAGCGTCGGCGCATCGCCGAAACACCACGGGCCCGCGTTCGCGCGGGCCAGCAGCCGCTCGACGCCGGCCATTCCTTCCGCGACCCAGTGCCGGTACCACGCACTCCTCTGTTGCGGCGTGACCTTCAGCTCGCTGTCGAGATAGCGCAGCACGCGCAGGTTGTTGACCGGATGGATGTCGCACGCGATCAGCGCGGCGAGTTCCAGCACGCGCGCCCGGCGCCGAGGTTCGAGCGGAATCAGCCGAGGCGTCGGCTGGATCTGGTCGAGGTAATCGAGGATCGCGAGCGACTGGCCGAGACGGAAATCGCCGTCGGTCAGCGCCGGCACCGCGGCCGACGGGTTCACCTGCGCGATGTAATCGGCGTCGCGATGCTCGCCGGTGCGGATGTTCACCGGCAGCGTGTCGTACGGCAGCCCTTTCAGCGCGAGCGCGATGCGCACCCGGTAGGAAGTCGAACTGTTGAAGAAGCTATGCAGTTGCACGATGTGACCTTTCGAGGAAAGCGACGAACGGGCGTCAGACCACACGCACGGTCAGCTCGCCGAGACGCTCGACGCCGACCTTCATCACGTCGCCCGCGACCACCGGCCCGACCCCTTCGGGCGTGCCGGTAAAGATCACGTCGCCCGGTTCGAGGCGGAAGAACTTCGACAGGTCGGCCACCGTTTCCGCGACCGACCAGATCAGGTGCGACACGTCGCTCTTCTGCCTGGTCGCGCCGTTGACGGTCAGCCACAGGCCGCCCTGCTCGACATGTCCGACGTCGCTCGCCCGATGCACGGGCCCGAGCGGCGCCGAACGGTCGAACGCCTTGCCGATTTCCCACGGCCGCCCCATCTCGCGCATCTTCATCTGCAGGTCGCGGCGCGTCATGTCGAGGCCCACCGCATAGCCCCACACGTGGTCGAGCGCGCGTTCGAGCGGAATGTCCGAACCGCCCTTGCCGATCACCGCGACGAGTTCGGCTTCGTAGTGATAGTTCTGCGTCTGCGACGGATACGCGAGATCGAGCGTCTCGCCGTACGCCACCGGCACGATCGAATCGGCGGGCTTGCAGAAGAAGAACGGCGGCTCGCGATCGGGATCGAAGCCCATCTCGCGCGCATGGGCCGCGTAGTTGCGGCCGACGCAATAGACGCGGCGAACCGCAAATCGGGCATCGCTGCCGGCAACGGGCAGCGCTACCGGCGCTTCGGGCGGGAATACGAAAGTCATGAACGGCTCCAGCGTAGACATGAATGAAGGGGCGCGCGCCGCGACTTCGGCGGCGCGCGGAAAACGGATCGTGGACGGCCGCCGGCGTCAGTCGCGCGCTTCACGCAGCAGGTTCAGCGCGGACAGCACGGGCCGGTCGGAATAGCTGAACAGCACGCTGTCGGACGACGCCGAGAGCCGCACCGGCGCCCACGACGGCGCGACGAAGATGTCGTGCGGCGCGAACGCGAACGTCTGGTCGCCGATCAGCGCGGCGCCGCTGCCTTCGACGACGCAATAGATCGTCGCGTCGGTGCTGCGATACGTGCGGCCGTCGAAGCCCGCGGGCAGGAACTGCATGAAGGTGGCGATGGTCGGCATCGGCCAGCCGCCCGTCGCGGGGTTCACGTAGCGCAGCTTCACGCCGTCCCACGCATCGAGTTCGCCGTTCCGGTACAGCGCGTCGAGCGCCTCGCGGCTGCGCGCATACGGATAGCTGAACACCGGCGACGTCGGATCGCTCACGCGATGCCGCACCGGCACCATGTTGTGACCGAAGCGCGCGAAGCTGTCGCCTTCCGGACGATTCACCGGCTGCACGGCTTCCGGGAAGTTCTCCGCGAAACCGGCGTCGAGGTGCGCGAGCAGCGGGATGTCGAGGCCGTCGAGCCACACGACCGGCTCGCCGCCGTCTTCCACCGACGGATTGCCGTGGTCGTGCCACGCCCACGACGGCGTGATGATGAAGTCGCCCGGATGCATCGTCGTGCGCTCGCCGTTCACGGCCGTCCACGCGCCGCGCCCTTCGACGATGAAACGCAGCGCCGACTGCGTATGACGGTGGCTCGGCGCGATCTCGCCCGGCAGGATCAGCTGCAGCCCCGCGTACAGGCTCGGCGTCATGCTCGACTTGCCCGGCAGCCCCGGGTTCTCCAGCACCAGCACGCGACGCACCGCTTCTTCGGCGCTGATCACGCTGCCGGCCTGCATCACGAGGTCGCGCACCTGTGCGTACTTCCAGATCGCGGCCTGCGCGGCCGGCTGCGGCGAGGTCGGCACGAGGTTGTGCAGCGATTCCCACAGCGGCGCCAGGCGCTGCTCGGCGATTCGTGCGTAGTAAGCGGCGCGCGTCGCGTCCGGATGAGTCGTCATGATGTCTCCTGCGGGTCGGCCGATCGGGTCGGCGCTATGTCTGTCGGGTGGGGACCGTGCGGCAGTCCGTCAGCAGATTTATATTCGACGCAGACATACCCGGTAAAATGGTCAAATCATCTAATCCATATATTTCTGGATATACCTACCTGCAACGAGGCATGCAATGGACTGGACCCACCGGCTGCGGCTGCGGCATCTGCAGGTACTGTTGAGCCTGGCCGGCACCGGCAATCTGAGCCAGTCGGCGGTCGCGCTCGCGACCACGCAGCCGGCGCTGTCGAAGTGGCTGAAGGAGCTGGAAGAGGATGTCGGGTTGCCGCTGTTCGAGCGGCATGCGCGCGGGCTGCGGCCGACGCCTTACGGCGAAGCGCTGATCGAGCACGCGCGCCGCGTCGAAGCGCAGCTCGACATCGCGCGCGACGACATGGCCGCGTTGCGCGAAGGCGGCAGCGGCCTCGTGACGATCGGCACGTCGGGCGTCGCGGCGGCCGACACGGTGCCGTTCGCGGTGTCGCAGTTGCTGAAACGCATGCCGCGCGCGCAGGTGCGGCTCACCGAAAGCACGATGAACCAGCTGATGCCGCAGCTCGCGCGCAGCGAACTCGATATCGTCGTCGGCCGTTCGGGTTCGACGTCCGTCGATCCGCTGCTGCATGCCGAAGCGTTGTACGTCGATCCGGTCGTGTTCGTCGCGCGGCCCGACCACGCACTCGCCGGCGCGACGTCGCTCGGCTGGGACGACGTGCTCGCCTATCCGTGGATCGTGTGGCCGGCGGGTACGCCCGTCCACAATGCGCTGGAAGCCGCGCTGCACGCCGCCGGCCGCGTGCAGCCGCCGCACTGCGTCGAATCGAATTCGTCGATTCTCAACCTCACGCTGCTGAACAACACCGACCTGCTCGGCGTCGCATCGCACCGCGCCGCGCGGCGCTTCGCGCAACTGAACGCGATCCGCATCCTGCCGATGGAACTCGAGGGCCAGGGCGCGGTATCGATGTACTGGCACCCCGACAGCGCGAACCGCGCGGCCGTGGCCGCGACGATCGAGTGCCTGCGCGCCTGTGCGGCGCCGCAGGTTGGCGGATGGGAGAAAGTGAAGGTGGAATGAAAGGCGCGGCCCGGCGCGAACCGGACCGCTTCACCGCGACGCCGCACGCATCATGCGCCGTCGCAGGGCCCCGTACCGTCGAGCATCAGCGTGCCGACCCGCGCGGGCACGAGCGGCGTGCGCGGCGCCGGCGGCGTCCAGCCGAACAGCGTCTGTGCGGCTGCACCGCACACGCGGCCCTGGCACGCGCCCATCCCGCAACGCGACTGCAGTTTGGCGGCCGTCCAGCCCGGTTCCCGCGCGACCGCATCGAACCGCACGTCTTCGCAACGACACAGCAGCGTGTCGGGCCGCGCGAGCCGGCGGATCGGCTCCCGGATCGCGAAGCGCTCGCGTACGGCCTCCGCGAAAGCCTGCCAGTGCGCGCGCCGCGCGACCCGCGCGGCCAGTCGTGCAGTCTGCCCGGTCGCTGCGTACCCGGCGATTTCGCCTTCGACCATCGCCAACTCACTGCCGCCGCCCCCCGTGCACTCCCCGGCCGCGAAATACCCGTCGCGGCTCGTGCGCTGGTGTGCGTCGACCGCCACCGCGCCGTGCTCGATCCGGCAGCCGAGATGACGCGGCAGCACGGTATTCGGCACGAGGCCGAAGCCGCACGCGAGCCGGTCGCAGTCGACGTCGAATTCGCGATCGCCCTGGCGAATCCGCACGCGTTCGAGCCGCTGGTCGCCGAATGCCTCGACGACGTACGCAGCCGGCCGATAAGCAGCCGTGACGAGCTTCGCGGCCTGCGCGAGCTTCGACGGCCAGCGCCACAGCCCCGCGCCGAAGCCAGCGACGTCGCCCCATGCGGCCTGTTCGAGCACGTGCGACACGCGTGCGCCGGCCTGCCGGGCCGTCGCCGCGCTCGCCAGCAGCAGCGGCCCGCTGCCCGCGATCACCGTGCGCTGCCCGCGCACGTCGAGCCCGTACTTGATCAGCGCCTGCAAGCCGCCGGCGCCGGTCACGCCCGGCAGCGTCCAGCCCGGAAACGGCAGCAGCAGCTCGCGCGCGCCGCAGCAGAGAATCAGCGTCCGGAAATCGAGCAGCAGCCCGCGTTCGTCGTCTTCGAGCAGCAGCGTGCCCGGCTGCGTTTCGGCGACGATGCGCGTCGCCGCGAGATGCGTGACGTTCGGCTGCCGCAGCACGGCCAGGCGTTCGGCGGCGGCCGGCGTCGGTGCGGACGCTGCCGGCTGCCGCCAGATCTGCCCGCCCGCGCGCGGGTTGTCGTCGACGATCGCAACCGTCGCGCCGCTGCGCGCGGCGGCTCGTGCGGCCGACAGCCCGGCCGGGCCCGCGCCGACGATCGCGACGTCGACGCTCAATCGTTCCTGATTCATCGCGTGCGCTCCACCTGCATGCCGTCGCGGCACAGCGTCTGACACGCCAGCCGGCGCCGGCCGTCGATCGTCATCCGGCATTCCTGGCAGATGCCCATTCCGCAAAACGGCGCACGCGTCGCCCCCGTGCACGACACGCGCGTCATGTCGTCGCCGCTCGCCGCAACGGCGGCCGCGACGGTCGCGCCGTCGGCCACCGTCAGCGCGCGGCCGTCCAGATGAATGATCATGTCAGCCTCCGCCGGGCCGCCCCAAGGAGGCTGACCGCCCCCGCGGGGGGCAGCGAACAAAGTGAGCGTGGGGGTCGTTTCATCTCAGCCTCCACCGGGCCGCCGCAAGGGCGTAGCAGGGAATTCGCAGCGCATCGCTCTGCGCCTGCGTAGCCGGCCGGCTTTGCAAAGCCGGCCGTGGGCGGCTGACGGCCCGCGCCGGGGGCGCCTTGCATGGACCGGCGTAAGCGCTGAAGCGCCAACGCCGGCCGACGGCGAACGAAGTAAGCGTGGGGGTCGTTTCATGTCAGCGCTCCAGCTACGGGGGACGCGGTCAGGAAGCGTCCCGGCAAATACGGTTCGATCTCGATGGGCGGCCGCTCGCCGGCCATCAGCGCGGCGACGAGCCGCGCGCTGCCCGGCGCGGTCGTCACGCCGAGCCCTTCGTGCCCGACCGCGAGCCATACGCCCGGCCGCGCCGGATGCTCGCCAAGCAGCGGCAGGCCGTCGGGACTCGCGGAGCGAAAGCCGGTCCAGGCGCGGATGCCGTTCAGGTCGGCCAGCGCCGGCAGATAGCCGACCGCGCGGCGCAGCATGCGCGCGAGCACGGGCGGCTCGACCTGCGCGTCCTCGGTGTCGAACTGGCGCGACGAGCCGATCAGCAACTGACCGGTCGGCCGCGGCTGCACGTTGAACGCGACCGACGTGCCGTCGCTCGCGTGCGCGCTCGCCGCATAGCCCAGCTCGACGAGCTGGTGCGACACGTGGCCCGGATAGCGGTCGGTAATCAGCAGATGCCCCTTTTTCGGGCGCAGCGGCAGTTCGGGCAGCAGCGTACGCGCCGCGACGCCGTTCGCGACCACCACGCGCTCCGCGCGCAGCACGTCGCCGCTCGCGAGCGTCACGCTCGGGCCATCGACCGCGACGGCCCGCTCGCGGCGCACCGTGACGCGCGGCGCGCGCTGCAGCAGCCAGTTCGCGGTGACGGGCGCGTAGAGAATCGCGTCGCCCGGAATCTTCAGCGCGCCGCCGAGGCCCGCGCGCAGCATCGGCTCCAGTTGCGCGAGCGCCGCCGCGTCGATCAGCTCGCCGGCCACGCCGTGCGCGGCGAGCGTCGCCTGCTTCGCGCGCGCCAGATCCATCTCGTGCGCATCGGCCGCGAGCCACAGCGTGCCGCAGTTGCGGTATGCGCAGCCGTCGGGCATCTCGCCGCTCAACGCGCGCCACAGTTCGATCGAGTAATGGCTCAGCGCGAGCTCCGCCGCGTTGTCGTCCATCGCGACGAGGTGTCCCATGCCCGCGCCGGTCGCGCCGCCGCTCGCGTCGTCGACGACGAGCACGCGCAGCCCGCGCTGCGCGAGTTCGTGCGCGCACGCCGCGCCGACGATGCCGGCGCCGATCACGACGACGTCGGTCTTCGTTTCGCTCACGACCCGATGCCCCAGCCGAACGGATCGTCTTCCTCGATCAGCAGCGTCGCTTCCGCGCTCAGGTGCGCGCTGCCGCGAATCGTCGGCACGATGCCGCCGTCGGCCCGCTCGTAGCTCGCGTGAAACACGCTGCCGATCACGCTCGCCTGTCGCCACACGGCGCCCGGCGCGAGCTTGCCGTCGGCCGCGAGGCACGCGAGCTTCGCGCTCGTGCCGGTACCGCACGGCGAACGGTCGTACGCGAGGCCCGGGCACAGCACGAAGCTGCGGCTGTCGTGCTCGGGATCGTCGGCGAACAGCTCGATGTGATCGATCTCGCCGCCGTTCGCGCCGGTGATGCCCGCGCGTTCCAGCCCTTCGCGCACGGCCGACGTATACGCGGTGAGCGCCGCGACGTTGTCGCCGGCGACGCGCTGCCCGTGGTCGCTGATCAGGAAGAACCAGTTGCCGCCCCACGCGATGTCGCCCTTCACGGGGCCGTATCCCGGCACGTCGAGCGCGACGCCCTGCGCGTGGCGATACGCGGGCACGTTGCGCACGCTGACCGACAGGTCGTCGTGCAGCGTCGCCTCGACGGTGCCGACCGGCGTCTCGATCCTGTGCACGCCCGGCGCGATGCGTCCCATGTGATGCAGCGTGCGCACGACGCCGATCGTGCCGTGCCCGCACATCCCGAGATAGCCGCTATTGTTGAAGAAGATCACGCCGGCTGCCGCGTCGGGCGCTACCGGGTCGCACAGCAGCGCGCCGACCAGCACGTCGCTGCCGCGCGGCTCGAGGATGCACGCGGTGCGGTAACGATCGTGCTCGCGCGCGAGCACGTCGCGCCGCTCGGCCATCGTGCCGTCGCCGAGCGACGGAAAGCCGGACACGACGAGCCGAGTGGGTTCGCCGCCCGTGTGCGAATCGATGATCTGGATGCGCTTCATCATGAGCCGTCCGAAGTGGGGAAAGGAGCATAGCTTCCTCCGTCGCGCGTCCGTCCGCTTGTGGCTTTTCGATGAGGACGACGACGAAATCGGCATAGTGCGATGCGCCCCTCCCGCCCCTGCCGGCCGCTGTGCCGATTTCGTCATTTTGCTCCGCGATACGACTCAAGCGTGATGGGCGTTTGCGCGGCGATACTGGTTGCCACACCGACACACCCGTCGGCCGACCGATACGAACGTAGGAGATTTCAGTGAGCCGAAACGCCATTCAGTGGACCGGGGTTTTCCCGGCCGTCAGCACCCAGTTCAAGCCGGACTTTTCCCTCGACATCGACGCCACGCACCGCGTGGTCAAGAACCTGGTGAACGACGGCGTGTCGGGCCTCGTGGTCTGCGGCACGGTCGGCGAAAACACGTCGCTGTCGACGAGCGAGAAGCTGCAGGTCATCGAGGCCGCACGCGACGCGGCCGGCGGCAAGATTCCGGTGATCGCCGGCATCGCCGAATTCACGACCGAATTCGCGCGCAACACGGTGCGCGAAGCGCAGCGCGTCGGCGTCGACGGCGTGATGGTGATGCCCGCGCTCGTCTACTCGGCGAAGCCGCACGAAACCGCCGCGCACTTCCGCGCGGTCGCGACGAGCACCGACCTGCCGGTGATGGTCTACAACAACCCGCCGATCTACAAGAACGACGTGACGCCCGACGTGCTGATCGCGTTGCAGGATTGCGAGAACATCGTCTGCTTCAAGGATTCGTCGGGCGATACGCGCCGCTTCATCGACCTGCGCAATGCGGTCGGCGATCGCTTCGTGCTGTTCGCGGGCCTCGACGACGTCGTGGTCGAGAGCATCGCGGTCGGCGCGGAAGGCTGGGTGTCGGGCATGTCGAACGCGTTCCCGAAGGAAGGCGAGACGCTGTTCCGCCTCGCGAAGCAGAAGCGCTTCGACGAAGCGCTCGCGCTGTATCGCTGGTTCATGCCGCTGCTGCACCTCGACGCACGCCCCGACCTCGTGCAGTGCATCAAGCTGTGCGAAGAGCTGGTCGGCCGCGGCAGCGCGATCACGCGCCCGCCGCGCCTCGCGCTGCAAGGCGACACGCTCGCGGAAGTGAAGGCCATCGTCGCGAAGGCGCTCGAAACGCGCCCGGCGCTGCCCGACGTCGGTCTCTGATCGACGCCCCTGCGGCGGCGCGCGGGCTTGCCCCTGTTCGTCGCCGTCCGCGGTCCGGCATGGCCTGCGGGCCCGTTCACCGGCGGCGCCAGCCCGCGCCGCCGGTGAACGGGTCGCGGCCCGCCCCGGTCGTTCGAACCGGGCGACGCCGGCCGGCAGGCGTGCGCGCTGCTCCGTCGGAGCGCGCCACGCGCGCCTGCACCGACATTCCCCAGGAGACAAGCCCATGCCAGGCCAAGGCAACGCACACCCGTCTGTCCCGCTTTCCCGTTCCGCGCACCCCGGCGCGGGTCACGGCAAGTTCAAGAAACAGCTGTCGCTGACCGATCTCACGTTCATCGGTCTCGGCGCCATTTTCGGTTCGGGGTGGCTGTTCGCCGCGAGTCACGTGTCAACGATCGCGGGCCCGGCCGGCATCTTCTCGTGGCTGCTCGGCGGCTTCGCGGTGCTGCTGCTCGGCATCGTCTACTGCGAACTCGGCGCCGCGCTGCCGCGCGCGGGCGGCGTGGTGCGCTACCCGGTGTTCTCGCACGGCCCGCTGCTCGGCTACCTGATGGGCTTCATCACGCTGATCGCGTTCTCGAGCCTGATCGCGATCGAAGTCGTCGCCGCGCGCCAGTACGCGGCCGCATGGTTTCCGGGGCTGACGGTCGAAGGATCGAGCGACCCCACCACGCTCGGCTGGCTCGTGCAGGCCGCGCTGCTCTGCTTCTTCTTTTACCTGAACTATTCGAGCGTGAAGACGTTCGCGAAGGCGAACAACATCATCAGCATCTTCAAGTTCATCGTGCCGCTGTCGGTGATCGCGGTGCTGTTCACGTTCTTCAAGCCCGCGAACCTGACCGTGCGCGGCTTCGCGCCGTTCGGCATGCCGGGCATCGAGATGGCCGTGTCGGCCGGCGGCATCATTTTCGCGTATCTCGGGCTCACGCCGATCGTGTCGGTCGCGAGCGAGGTGCGCAATCCGCAGCGCACGATCCCGATCGCGCTGATCCTGTCGATCCTGCTGTCGACGCTGATCTACGTGCTGCTGCAACTCGCGTTCATCGGCAGCATCCCGACGGCCATGCTCGCCGCCGGCTGGCACGACGTGAGCAAGGCGTTCTCGCTGCCGTACCGCGACATCGCCCTCGCGCTCGGCGTCGGCTGGCTCGCGGTGATGGTCGTCGCCGACGCGATGATCTCGCCGAGCGGCTGCGGCAACATCTACATGAACGCGACGCCGCGCGTGGTCTACGGCTGGGCGAAGACGGGCACCTTCTTCAAGGTGTTCACGCGCGTCGACGAAGCGTCGGGCATCCCGCGCGCGGGCCTGTGGCTCACGTTCGGCCTCGCGATCTTCTGGACGCTGCCGTTCCCGTCGTGGGAAGCGCTGATCAACATCGTGTCGGCCGCGCTGGTGCTCAGCTATGCGGTCGCCCCGGTGTCGGTCGCCGCGCTGCGCCGCACCGCGCCCGACCTGCCGCGGCCGTTCCGCGCCAGCGCGTTCGGCCTCACCGGCCCCGCGTCGTTCGTGATCGCCGCGTTGATCGTCTACTGGTCGGGCTGGAGCACGGTGTCCTGGCTGCTCGGCCTGCAGATCGTGATGTTCGCGATCTATCTCGCGTGCCGCCGCTGGGTGCCGACCGCGCACCTGAGCCTCGCCGAGCAGGTGCGTTCGTCCGCGTGGCTGATCGCGTTCTATGCGGCGATGATCGTGCTGTCGTATCTCGGCGGCTTCGGCGGCACGGGCCGGCTCGCGCATCCGTACGACACGGTCGTCGTCGCGGCCGTCGCGCTCGTCATCTACTACTGGGGCGCAAACACCGGCGTGCGCACCGACAAGCTGCAACTCGACGACGACGAGGATTGACGCGCGCGCCCTTCTCCCTTCCAGCGGCCGGGCGCAGCACGCCCGGCCCGGCTTTTTTCCGAGGAAAACCATGCAACTCACAGGTCAGCTCCTGATCGGCCAGTCGGCCGTCGCCGGACAGAACGGCACTCTCCATGCGATCGCCGCTGCCACCGGTGAACCGCTCGAACCGGCGTTCGGCGGCGCGAGCCTGCACGATCTGGAAACGGCGTGCGCACTCGCCGACGACGCGTTCGACACCTATCGCGAAACGTCGCTCGACGCACGCGCCGCGTTCCTCGACGCGATCGGCCGCCACATCATGGCGCTCGGCGACGACCTGATCGAGCGCTGCGTCGTCGAAACGGGGCTGCCGCGCGCGCGCATCGAAGGCGAACGCGGCCGCACGGTCGGCCAGCTCGCGCTGTTCGCGTCGCTCGTGCGGGACGGCGGTTTTCTCGACGCCCGCATCGACCCGGCGCGCCCCGAACGCAAGCCGCTGCCGCGCGTCGACCTGCGCCTGCGCAACGTCGCGGTCGGGCCGGTGGCCGTGTTCGGCGCGTCGAACTTCCCGCTCGCGTTCTCGGTGGCCGGCGGCGACACGGCGTCGGCGCTCGCGGCCGGCTGCCCGGTGATCGTCAAGGCGCATTCCGCGCATCCGGGCACGTCGGAACTCGTCGGTCGCGCGATCCAGCAGGCCGCGCGCGAATGCGGGATGCCGGCCGGCGTGTTCTCGCTGCTGTTCGACGCATCGCGCGAGATCGGCCAGGCGCTCGTCGCCGATCCGCGCATCAAGGCGGTCGGCTTCACCGGGTCGCGTCGCGGCGGCGTCGCGCTGATGCATATCGCGGCTGCGCGCCCCGAGCCGATCCCCGTCTATGCGGAAATGAGCTCGATCAACCCGGTGCTGCTGTGTCCCGCCGCGCTCGACGCACGTCACGATGCGATCGCGCCGCAGTTCGTCGCGTCGCTCACGCTCGGCGCCGGCCAGTTCTGCACGAACCCGGGCCTCGTGCTGGCGGTCGACGGCCCCGCGCTGCGCGCGTTCGAAGCCGCAGCGGCCGACGCCGTGCGCGCCGTCGCCGCCCAGACGATGCTGACACCGCCCATCCATGCGAGCTACGCGCAAGGCGTCGCGGCGCTGCGCGATCACTCGGCCGTCGCGCTGCTGGCCGAAGGCGTCGAAGGCGGCCGCCATCAGGCGCGCGCGGCGCTGCTCGCAACCTCTGCGGACGCATTCATCGCCCACCCCGAATTGCGCGACGAAGTGTTCGGTCCCGCGTCGCTGATCGTGCGCTGCCCGGACACCGACACGCTGCATCGTGTGCTGAAATCGCTCGAAGGCCAGTTGACGATCGCCGCACACATCGCCGACGGCGACGCGGCGCTGTTCGCCGCGCTGCGTCCGACGCTCGAACGCAAGGCCGGCCGCATTCTCGTCAACGGCTTCGGCACGGGCGTCGAGGTCGGCCATGCGATGGTGCACGGCGGTCCGTTCCCGGCGACGTCCGACACGCGCACGACGTCCGTCGGCGCGCGCGCGATCGAGCGCTTCCTGCGGCCCGTGTCGTACCAGGACGTGCCGGACGCGCTGCTGCCGGACGCGATCCGCAGCAGCAATCCGCTGCACGTGCCGCAACGCATCGACGGCGTGCCCGCCCCGCGCGAGGTGAACCATGGCTGACCACACCACCGAAGTCGTCCTGTCGCTCGATGAAGTCCACGCGCTCGCGTTGCGCGTGCTGACGCACCACGGGATGTCCGACGCGCATGCGCGCGCCATCGCGAACGTGATCACGCAGGGCCAGCGCGACGAATGCCATTCGCACGGCGTGTACCGGCTGCTCGTCTGCGTGCGGTCGCTGAAGAAAGGCAAGGTCGATCCGCAAGCCGTGCCGACGCTGCGCCGGCTGTCGTCGTCGATCGTCGCGGTCGATGCGCATCGCGGCTTCTCGCTGCTGAGCTTCGAGACCGGGCTGCCCGTGCTGGTCGAGATGGCGAAGCAGCACGGCATCGCCGCGATGGCGATCAACCACTGCTATCACTTCTCCGCGCTGTGGCCCGAGGTCGAGGCGATCGCGGCCGAAGGGCTGGTCGGCATCGCGATGAACCCGAGCCACAGCTGGGTCGCGCCGGAAGGCGGCCGCGAACCGGTGTTCGGCACCAACCCGATCGCGTTCGCGTGGCCGCGCCCGGGCGGCGAGCCGTTCGTGTTCGATTTCGCGACGAGCGCGATCGCGCGCGGCGACATCGAGCTGCACGCGAAGCAAGGCAAGGCGATTCCGTCGCACTGGGCGATCGACGCGGACGGTCAGCCGACCACCGACCCGAAGGCCGCGCTGCAAGGCGCGATGCGCACGTTCGGCGGCCACAAGGGTTCGGCGCTCGCGGCGATGGTCGAGCTGCTCGGCGGCGCGCTGATCGGCGACATGACGAGCCGGGAATCGATGGACTTCGACGAGGGCGTCGGCGCGACGCCGTGCCACGGCGAACTCGTGATCGCGTTCGATCCGAAGGTATTTCTCGGCGACGAGCTCGACACGGGGCTCGCGCGCGGCGAGCGGATGTTCGAATCGATCGTCGCGCAGGGCGCGCGGCTGCCGTCGCAACGACGCTTCGACGCCCGCGCGCGCAGCATCGCGAACGGCGTGCGGATTCCGAAGCCGCTGTACGACGAGATCCTGACGCTGCTCGACTGACGCACGCTCGAGCGGCACGGCGCGGCTTCATCGTCGGCAGGACGGGCGAGGAAGCCGCCGTCCGGCTGCGCTGAAGATGGCCTGCGTCCCGTTTCGGGCCCGGCGCGCTTGGCGCACGCGGCCGCTGCCCGGCTCACGCCCCCGCCGCCCGCCCGCTTCCGCCGGCGCCGCAGGCCCGTCGGCTGTGGGATAATCGCGGAGTTTGCCCAGGGCGCAGCTCAAGAGGTTGTTCGCACGGGCGCGAGAGAGGCCTTTATTCCCGTGCCTCCACCCTTTTCCCGCGATATTTCTTCAGCCATCACCATGCCCACTTACCGCTCCAAAACCTCTACCGCCGGCCGCAACATGGCAGGTGCGCGCTCGCTGTGGCGCGCCACCGGCATGAAAGACGACGATTTCTCGAAGCCGATCATCGCGGTCGTCAACTCGTTCACGCAATTCGTGCCCGGGCACGTGCACCTGAAGGATCTTGGCCAGCTCGTCGCGCGCGAGATCGAGGCCGCCGGCGGCGTCGCGAAGGAATTCAACACGATCGCGGTCGACGACGGCATCGCGATGGGCCACGACGGCATGCTGTACTCGCTGCCGAGCCGCGACATCATCGCCGACTCGGTCGAATACATGGTGAACGCGCACTGCGCGGACGCGATGGTGTGCATCTCGAACTGCGACAAGATCACGCCGGGGATGCTGATGGCCGCGATGCGCCTCAACATTCCGGTGATCTTCGTGTCGGGCGGCCCGATGGAAGCCGGCAAGACGCGCCTCGCGAACCCGGTCACCAAGACCGTCGAACTGAAGAAGCTCGACCTCGTCGACGCGATGGTGATCGCGGCCGACCAGTCGTATTCGGACGCCGACGTCGCCGAAGTCGAACGCTCGGCCTGCCCCACCTGCGGCTCGTGCTCGGGCATGTTCACCGCGAACTCGATGAACTGCCTGACCGAAGCGCTCGGCCTGTCGCTGCCCGGCAACGGCACGGTGGTCGCCACGCACGCCGATCGCGAACAGTT
Organism: Burkholderia sp. 9775_39; assembly: GCF_015712225.1. NCBI lineage: Bacteria > Pseudomonadati > Pseudomonadota > Betaproteobacteria > Burkholderiales > Burkholderiaceae > Burkholderia > Burkholderia sp. 9775_39. The sequence continues at coordinate 57,041 of NZ_JACCQC010000036.1, forward strand.
GTTCAAGCGCGCGGGCCGCCGCATCGTCGAACTGACGCGCCAGCACTACGAGCAGGACGACGAACGCGTGCTGCCGCGCTCGGTCGGCTTCAAGGCGTTCGAGAACGCGATGACGCTCGACATCGCGATGGGCGGCTCGACCAACACGATCCTGCACCTGCTCGCGATCGCGCAGGAAGCCGGCATCGACTTCACGATGAAGGACATCGACCGCCTGTCGCGCACCGTACCGCAGCTGTGCAAGGTCGCGCCGAACACGAACAAGTACCACATCGAGGACGTCCACCGCGCAGGCGGCATCATGGCGATCCTCGGCGAGCTCGAGCGCGCCGGCAAGCTGCACACCGACGTGCCGACCGTCCACGCGCCGACGCTGAAGGACGCGCTCGACCAATGGGACATCGTCCTCACGCAGGACGACGCGGTCCGCACGTTCTACCTGGCGGGCCCGGCCGGCATCCCGACGCAGGTCGCGTTCAGCCAGAACACGCGCTGGCCGAGCCTCGATCTCGACCGCGCCGAAGGCTGCATCCGCTCGTACGAGCATGCGTTCTCGAAGGAAGGCGGCCTCGCGGTGCTGACGGGCAACATCGCGCTCGACGGCTGCGTCGTGAAGACGGCCGGCGTCGACGAGAGCATCCTCGTGTTCGAAGGCTCCGCTCACGTGACCGAATCGCAGGACGAAGCGGTCGAGAACATCCTGAACGACAAGGTCAAGGCCGGCGACGTGGTGATCGTGCGCTACGAAGGCCCGAAGGGCGGCCCGGGCATGCAGGAAATGCTCTACCCGACCAGCTACATCAAGTCGAAGGGGCTCGGCAAAGCGTGCGCGCTGCTGACGGACGGCCGGTTCTCGGGCGGTACGTCGGGCCTGTCGATCGGCCACTGCTCGCCGGAAGCGGCAGCGGGCGGCGCGATCGGCCTCGTGCGCGACGGCGACCGGATCCGCATCGACATTCCGAACCGCACGATCGACGTGCTGGTGTCGGACGAGGAACTGGCGCGCCGCCGCGAAGAGCAGAACGCGAAGGGCTGGAAGCCGGCGCAACCGCGTCCGCGCAAGGTGTCCGCCGCGCTGAAGGCGTACGCGAAGCTGGTCATGTCGGCCGACAAGGGCGCCGTGCGCGATCTGTCGCTGCTCGACGACTGACGACGCATGCGACGGGCGACCGGTGGCGTCTTGCCCCGCCGCGCTTGCCCAGTCAAAAAGCCGCTCTCCGGAGCGGCTTTTTTTCGTCTGGCGCCGGAAAATCCGCGGCACCGACGCCATCAGTGACGGAGTTCGTCGGGACCGCCACCTCCACCGCCGCCGTGGTTGCCGCCGCCGTTTCCGCCGCCTTGCGGCCGCGCATAACCGCCGCCACCCCAGCCGCCCTGGCGCGCGGGCTGAGGCATCGTGCGGCCCTCGCCGCCCGGTGCGGGCGACGGGTGCAGCACGGCCGGCGGCGGATTGGCCGGACGCGCATTGCCCGCTCCGCCCGGCATCGGCGTCGGCGCCGCCGGGCTGGCCGGGCGCGCATTACCCATCCCGCCCGGCATCGGTGTGGGCGCCGGTGTCGGCGCAGCCGGCGGCGGCACGCGGTTCGCGCCATTCCAGCCGCCACGCGTGGCCGACGGCCGCGTGTCATGCACGGGCGGCGAGCCGCCCGGCGCGACCTGCAGCGGCGCGCCCGGTTGCGGACGCCCTTGCGCCGGCGGCATGCCGCCGGGGCCGAGCCTCGGCTCCGCACGATGCGCCCAACGATCGCGGTCGGGATACCACGGGCGATGCCGGTAATAGCGATCCCAGTACGCGCCGATCGCGAACCCGGTCACCGGCACGCCGATGATCGCGCCGTATTCGAGCAGCGGCACGTAGCTGCCCTGGTACGGATAGTCGAGCAACTGCGCATCGATCCAGCCGCGCACGCCCGGCAGGGCGACGTCGCACCACGTGTAGTCGCTCAGGCAACCGAAGACGTCGAGCGCGGTGCCGGGCGGAATCTGCGCGACCACCGGATAATCGGGCGCCGGCCCGGCAAACAGCTCGGCCGGCGAATTCGTGTAAGCGCTGCTCTGCGCATCGGCGACGCCCGGCGCGGCCGCGAGGCCGGCCAGGACGACGCACAGACTTCGGACAATCGTGTTCCTCATGATGCTCTCCCGCGCAACGTCGCCGCGCGCCGGTCAGTGCCGATGGCCGCCGCCCCAGTGGCCGCCGCCCCACGGCCGATGCCAGTACCCGCCGCGGCCGCCCCAGTAGCCGCCACCCCAGCGGCCCCAGAAGCCGATCGTCACGGGCGGCCCGTACCAGCCGGAGTAGTACGCCGGGTAAGCGTACGGATACGGCGGCGGCACGTAGGCCGGCGCGACATACACGGGCACTGCCGGGCCGGCGTCGACTTCTGCCTGGGGCACGGTCGACGTGGCCGGAATCTCGCGCTGCGTCACCGTGGCGGGCACCGGCGCGTAATAAGGTGCATAACCGTACGGGCTCGTGTAGTAGCAGCCGCCAAGCGCCAGGGCGGCCAGCGCGACGACGGCGGGCCTCGCGGCGGAAATCGGGTTCATCTCGTACTCCGGCAGAATCCGCGCGTCGCCGCCGGGCGCGCGCCTGACTCTAGCTTACGTCCCCTGCAGATTTCCGCGCGTATGATCCGTTACTTTTTGTTTCCTGCCCTGGACGGCAGGGCGGGCACGCCGCGTGCTGGCCCGTCCGCGGCGCCGGCGTTGAAGTTGGCGCAAATGCCCTCAACTTGAACGATGTCGGCTGACCGGCGCGGACGGGCGTCCGCGACCCACCGGCAACCGCAAACCGGCGAGCTTCGGCCCGCCCCGGACAGGAACGCGGCTCGCGCCGCCATCGACATGACTACGCCACGCCCCACTCCCCGGGCGGACACACCGCTCGATCCGATCATCCAGCTGCTGGCGCTCGCCGGCGAGCAGGGTTATCTGACGCACGCCGACCTCGTCGACGCGCTGCCGCCCGAAAGCGACAGCCCCGACGCGCTCGATGTCGTGCGCGCCGCGCTGGCCGACATCGGCATCGCGGTACTCGACGAGCCGGCCGTGCCCGCGCCGTTCGCCGGCGCGGCGCCGGTCGAGGTCGACCGCGACGCGCTCGACGAAGGCCGGGCCATGCTCGGCGACCTCGCGCGCGGCACGAGCGCGTCGACCGATCCGCTCGCGCTCTACATGCGGCGCATGCACGCGGTGCCGCTGCTCACGCGCGAAGGCGAAATCGTGCTCGCCCGCGAGATCGAGACGGGCCGCCATCAGGTGCTGCACGCGATCGCCGGCTATCCGCCCGCGGTCGACGCGCTGCTCGAGCGTCATCGCGCGACGGGCACGACCGGCTCGCCCGATGACGACGACGCCGACGCGCCCGTGCCCGCCCGCTACGACACGCTGCAGGCAGCGGCGTCGGCGCTGCGCGAGGCAGTGCATGCGCATGGCAGCCGTTCGGCCGAATACCGCGACGCACGCAACCACGTGGCCGCGCTGCTCGGTTCGCTCGCGTGGGTCGCGCCGGCCGTCGACGACGCGAGCCGTGTCGTGCGCGCGCTCGCGGCCGCCCCGCATGATCCGTCGGCAGGCGACGCGGCGTGCTTCGACGCGGTTGCACGGCGCGCGCTTGCTGCCGCGCTGAGCGACGGCCAGCAGAAGGTGCGCGACGCGACGCGGGCGATGCTCGAGGCGAACCTGCGGCTCGTGCTGTCGATCGCGCGCAAGTACCTGAACCGCGGCGTCGACCTGTCCGACCTCGTGCAGGACGGCTGCCTCGGCCTGATGCGCGCGATCGAGAAATTCGAATACCGGCGCGGGTTCAAGTTCTCGACCTATGCGACCTGGTGGATTCGCCAGGCGATCGCGCGCGCGGTCGCGGATCGCTCGCGTACGATCCGCGTGCCGGTGCACGTCGGCGACCAGTACCAGCGCGTGCAGCGGCATGCGCTGCGCTTTCGGCAGCGCACGGGCCGCCGCGCCACGCCGGCCGAGCTCGCGGCCGAAACCGGCCTCGCCGAAGACAAGCTGCGCGCGGTGCTCGCGCTGCCCGCCGAGCCGGTCTCGCTCGACACGCCGCTGCCGGACGCGGACACTGGCCTCGTGGAACTGATCGAGGACCAGGCATCGGCCAGCCCGTTCGAGCAACTGGCCGACACGCGCATGCGCGACTGCGTGCGGTCGCTGCTGCGGTCGGTCACGCCGACCGAGGCCGACGTGCTGCGCCGGCGGTTCGGCCTCGGCGGCGCCGAGCCCGACACCTACGACGCGATCGCGCAGGATGCGGGGATGTCGCGCGAGCGCGTGCGACAGATCGAGAAACGGGCGCTCGCCGCGCTGCGCACGGCCGCCGAGGCCGAGAACGCGCAGTCGTTTCTCGACGCGTAACCGCATCGCGTGCGGTGCACGGTCATGCCGCGTTCCGGCACGACCGTGCGCTGCGTGCCTGTGTTACGTTTGCCATTGACGCGCATCAAGTTTTCTTCATCGCGCGTCGCGACAATGATTGACAGCCGACCGGCGCATCGCTCGCCGCGTCCATTCCGTTTGTGCTTTCCGGGTCCCTTGCCATGCAGTCGACCGTCAGCCAGACGTACGAGGAAAACCGGCTTGTCGCGGCCTGCCTGCGCGAGGCCGCGCAATGGCTCGTCGACCAGGGTGCGAACCCGTACCGGGTCGCCGCTTACCGCGCCGCGGCCGATACGGCCGACGCGCTCGACCGCGACATCCGCAGCGTATTCGACGCCGGCGGCGTCGAGGCGCTCGGCGCGCTGCCCGACATCGGCACGGGCGTCGCGCAGGCGATCGCCGAGCTGCTGGTCACGGGACGCTGGCGCCAGCTCGACCGCTTGCGCGGCGACGCCGAACGCGTGTCCGCATTCGAAGCGGTGCCGGGCATCGGCCACGCGCTCGCGCTGCGCATTCATGACGCGCTGCACATCGACACGCTGGAGGAGCTCGAACGCGCGGCCCGCAACGGCCAGCTCGAAACGATCGCGGGCGTCGGCCCGCGGCGCGCGGTCGGCATCCGCGCCGCGCTCGACGACGTGCTGAGCCGGCGCCGCCGCTGGCAAGGCCACATGCAAAGCGCCGGCCCCGGCACGGAACCGCCCGTCGAACTGCTGCTTTACATCGATCGCCAGTACCGCAACAAGGCGGCCGCCGGCGTACTGCCGACGCTCGCGCACCGGCGCCTGAACGCGGACGGTTACGTGCCGCCGCCGGTGATGCACATGACGAAAGGCGGCTGGCATTTCACGGTGCTGAGCCAGCATGCCGCAATGCGTACGCCGGAAGCCGGCCGCCCGACCGACTGGGTCTCGCTCTATTTCTACGACGCGGTGCAATGCGAGCACCAGCGCACCGTGTTCACCGAAACGTACGGCGCGCTCGTCGGCAAGCGGATCGTGCGCGGGCGCGAGATGGAATGCCGCGTGTATTACGCGGGATGAGTCGGGCGTCGGCGGCGCTTCGCTGACGTCGAAGGCGGCACGGACCGGCAGCGCCGTCTCGCGATTCGGCACGTACGTCGAACCCGCCACGTCACCACGTCACCGCCCTTCCGTCGCATGGCTACCGAACCGCCCGCCTCGCGCAGGCTCGCCGCTACGCGGCGCCTTCCGCCTTCGCACGGCGCGCCGGATGACGATGCGCGGCAATGCGCAACAGCTTCTGGAACGACGGGCATTCGAGATGGTTCGCCGCCGGGCACACGGCCGCATGCCGCAGCGCATCGCGCACCGCACCGAGACGGCGGATCGTGCGGTCGAGCTCGTCCGCCTTGCCGTCGAGCTTCGCGCGGTCGATCGCGGGCCGCCCCTGCGCGCCGACCATCGCGAGGATGTCGTCGAGGGAAAAACCGGCCTCCCGACCGAGCGCGATCAGCGCCAGGCGCTCCAGCACCGATTCGTCGTATTGCCGCCGCAGCCCGTGCCGGCCGATCGGAACGATCAGCCCTTTTTCCTCGTAGTAGCGCAGCGTCGATGCGGGCAATCCCGTGCGCCGCGCGACGTCCGCAATGTCCAGTCGGCCCATGCTTGACCTCAAGTTCACTTGAAGTTGCAAGATAGTCGCTCGACTCCATAAAGACAAGCCGGACCGCCATGAAACCGTTGAACCCGCGTCGCATTCCGCCGTGCCGCATCGCCGTCATCGCTCGCTGCGGAGGTGCGCGATGAGCCCGTCCGACGTCCTGCTCAAGCTGCTGTTGATCGGCGCGGGCGCCACGCTCCTGATGGACCTGTGGACGCTGTTCCGACGGCGTGCGTTCGGCATTCCGTCGCTCGACTACGCGCTGGTCGGCCGCTGGCTCGGCCACATGACGCACGGCCGGTTCCGCCATGCGTCGATCAGCACCGCTGCCCCAGTGGCCGGCGAACGCGCGCTCGGCTGGATCGCGCATTACGCGATCGGCATCGCGTTCGCGGCACTGCCCGTGCTGATCGCCGGCCCGACGTGGATCGATGCGCCGACGCCGCTCCCCGCACTCGTCGCCGGACTCGCAAGCGTGGTCGCCCCGTTCTTCGTGATGCAGCCGGCGTTCGGCTTCGGCATCGCGGCGTCACGCACGCCGCAACCGGGCGTCGCGCGCCGGCGCAGCCTCGTCACGCATCTGTCGTACGGGGTGGGGCTGTATCTCGCGGCGTACCTGCTCGCGGCGCTGACCCGTTGAGCTGCGCGCCGGCGTATCCCCAGCCGCGCCTGTCCGTCTCCAGCAAACCGACGAGATCAGCCGCCGTCGCCGCGCTGCGCCGTGTCCTCGTAGCGATCGAGCGCGTCGAGCAGGTTGCCCGGCCGGCTCATCTCGGCCCTTAGCCGGGCGGCCTTCTCGATATCGGCCGGCGCGGTGAGCTTCGCGCCCTGATCGAGGTACGCCTGAGCGCGCGTCTCGCCGGCGGCGGCAGCCAGGCCCAGCAGCGCGTTCGCGGCGATCGGATCGTGCCCGGCACCGCCACCCGAGTAGTACTGCACGCCCAGCCGGAACAGCGAGGTCGCGACACCCTGGGCCGCGGCCAGCCAATACCATTTCACCGCTTCGACGTCGTCCTGGCGCACGCCCTGCCCGCTCTCGTACATCAGCCCGAGATTGTTCTGCGCGTTCGCGTAGCCCTGCTCCGCGGCGAGTCGATACCAGTTGAATGCGTCGATGTCGCTCTGCTTCACACCGCGCCCGCTGTCGTACAGGTAGCCGAGGGCGTTCTGCGCCTGCGGATCGCCCTGGTCCGCCGCGCGTCGATACCATTTGGCGGCTTCCGCGGCATCCTGCGGCACGCCGGTCCCGGCGTCGTACATCAACCCCAGATACAGTTGCCCCCTGGGCAGGCCCTGTTCGGCCGCACGCCGGTAAAGCCGCACCGCTTCCGCACTATCCTGCGGCGCGCCTTCGCCGTGCTCGTATGCGCGACCGAGATTGCACAACGCATTGCCGTGGCCCTGTGCGGCCGCACGCCGATACCAGTTCACGGCCTCCGCCCGGCTTTGCTCGACGCCGACGCCGGTTTCGTACAGCGTACCGAGGTTGTTCTGCGAGGCCGCATCGCCCTGGTCGGCGGCCCGCCGATACCATTTCGCGGCTTCGGCGGGATTCTGCTCGACGCCGTCGCCGTGCTCGTACATCAGCGCGACGTCGAATTCGCCGTCCAGGTCGCCGCGCTTCGCCTTCTCCATCGCCGCGTCGAAGGCCGCGGGCGCATCGTCGTGCCCGAGCCAGACGATGCCGACCCCGAGGATCAGTACGACTGCGAGCGCGATCAGGATCGCAATACCGGCCTTCCGGCCGATTCGTCGGGCCTGGATCATCTCTCGGTGTTCTCTTTTTTGTGGTTGCAAGCGGTGCGCCCCGACCGGGCGCCCGCGTCATTCGCCGCCGCAGTCGATCAGGTTGCGCCGCACGCGCCCGAGCAGCCGCACCAGCGTCTCGCGCTCGTCGGGCGTGAAGCCGCGCAGGCCGTCGTCGGCGACGGTATCGCCCACTTCCAGCATCTGCGGAAAGATCTCGCGCGACTTGTCGGTCAACCGGATCACGAACGCACGGCGGTCGTCGTCGTTCGCCATGCGTTCGATCCAGCCATAGCTTTCCATCCGGTCGAGCAGCCGCGTGAGCGAGATCGGCGTGATCTCGAGCCATTCGGCGAGCCGCGCCTGGTTCATCTCGCCCTTCCACGTCAGGTACGCGAGCACGCGGCTTTGCGCCCGCGTCAGCCCGATGCGCTTCGCGCGCCGGTCGAACAGGCGCCCGTTCAGGCGCGCCACGTCGGCGATCAGGTAACCGATCCGGTTCTCGTAGGTCTTGTCCATGCGGCGATTATAGGGTCAAGCCGGAACCGGCCTGCGGCTCCCGACCTGGCGATAAGCGGCTATATAATAAGCGTGCTTATAATTTGCGCCATACCGGATCGCCGCCCACGGCGACCACCCCACGGAGACACCCGCTTGACCCCCGCC